>CAJOJV010000031.1:0-30158 GCA_905234995.1 uncultured Eubacterium sp.
AAATGTTTAAGGAAATTGCCAAGGAAAAATTTAAGGGGTTTCTTGGTGCTGATTATGAAGGAATGGAGCTTAATGTGCGTCCTGTAGATAAGGTAAATCGTTCTTTGGATGGGATTTCCATTACGGACCCGAAGGTCGGCACACAGGTATCACCTACTCTGTATCTCAATGATATGTATGAGCAGTATCAGAGAACAGAGGATTTGGAAGCAACACTTAAGAGTGCTGCTGACTCTATGAAGCAGGCAATCGAAAAGGGTGCAGATCTTAAGGAAAAGCTTGATAGGCGCTTACCGTTCATTTCAGTTGTTGCAAAGGCAGGCACGCTTCACCGTTACGGCAGCGGAAAGCTTGGCTCGGCAACGGCTTACTGCAGAGTAACCTATAATGCTGTAGGTTATAACGATGTCGGCGTTCTGGGCACAACCTCAACATTAAAGAACACTGACAGCACAATGACCATTGCAAACGGCGTTAAAACGTATAAGGCAAGCTCGGTTCTCAACACGGGCCAGTTCAATTATACGATTGTTAACACCGGCACAACAAATACAAGCGGTTTTGCTCAGGTTTACTTCAGAGGCTATATAGATTATGATCTTGTATATGCTCTGAACGGCACCACAAACACCGCAAGCGTAACAGAATATTCAAACAATATTGTTACGATCGCACCGGCAGATCTTGCCTAATCAGCATAAGGAGGATAATTAAATATGAAAAAGTATTATGAATCGCCAAGTGCTGAAATTGAAAGATTTGCACTCGAAAGCGGCATTGTAACCTTCAGCCAGGGAGGCGACAATGAATCCGGCGAGGGCGATGAATTCTAATTGAATTCCGATTAACCCATACGGGGAGGGGAAATCCCCTCCACGACCTCGGCGTCCCGCAATCAATAATTCCGAATTCATCATTTCTAATTAACAAGAAAAGGCGGTGATGCCGTGAAAAAAAGAATATTGGCTTTAATCTGTGTTATTGCCTTGCTTCTGGCAATCGCTGCAATCGGCTTCTCCGCTTATGCTGATGATATTGATTGGAGCTTTGACAGCGATACAAAAACCCTGTATATCACGGGCAGCGGCGCAATGGATGATTATTCAGAGCCTTATGAGGCTCCCTGGGGCGTGCATATTATTGAAACGCAGTCCCTCGTTGTTGAATCGGGCGTAACCTCACTCGGTAATTATGCCTTTGCTGGCGCAACCTCGCTCCAAAGCGTGAGCCTTGCAGATAGCGTAACGTCCATCGGCGAGGGCACCTTTTCATCAACTCCCGCGCTTCTTTCGCTAACGCTTTCTTCAAGCGTTACAAGCATCGGCGATTTATCCTTCGCAAAGAACGGCGCGGAGGATAAGGCGGGCTTTGCACTTAACGTTTCTGCAGGCAGCTATGCGCTGCATTATGCAATCAAAAACGGCGTTGACTTTGACTGCGAAAGCGTTTCAAGCGGCGAACAGCAGGTAAATATAATCGGCAACACGGGAATGATGGTATATTATCCGTATACCGCTCCCGTTGACGGCACTTATATTTTCTATTCCGTCAGCAAGGATGACCCCATCGGCTATATTTATGACAGCGAATTTAATCAGCTTGCAAGGAATGACGACCACGGCTCAGTCAGCTTTGACGGTATGGCGGATTGCGATTTCGCGGTGAGCATAAGCCTCGCGAAGGGCGAAACCTGCTATTTCGCAACAAAGATTTTCAGCCCGATTCTCTCTGCAAGCTTTAATGCATATATCGTTTGCACAAATTTCAGCGTTTCGGGCAATATCCGCGCGATTGTTTCAGGCAACGGCACGATTTCCGAAACCAACCTAAACGGCGCAATGCTTAACGGCGTTACGACGGACGGCACGTATTCGTTAGAGTCAGTTTCGTCGGATTACGAAGCAGTCTTCAGCTACGGCGGCGCCACTTACACGCACAAGTTCAATCCCGACGACGGCGAGAGCGTTGATATCGTCCTCGTCGTTTGCGACCAGAATTCAGACGGCATTGTGAATATCCGCGATTATTCACTGCTGCTTCAAAATGAACTGCCGTGCATTCAGTATTTTGACGCCTGCCTGAATTTCACTTATGATAACAGCATTTGCCATCAGGCAAATTAAAAAGAACAGCGGCTCGGAGAAAACCGAGCCGCCGATTTTTTATATTTTTTTGCGGGGCGCTGAGGTCATCGCCCCCTACATAAAGCGTTCCTTCGTGTATCGTAGGGGCTGACGACCTCGGCAGCCCGCTTTAATTCTTATCAAAATTAATTCTTTTCAGCCGCTTGATAATTTGGTCTGCAACTATGCCGATAAGCAGCCCTGTTGCCGTTCCCGCAATAAGCAGCACTGGCATATAATATGCAATTGCAGGCGTGCCCAGCAGCACCGCCGCAGCGGCAAGCTGCCCTGCATTGTGACTTATTCCGCCAAGCATACTTACGCCGACGGGGGATAGCTTCGTCCGCTTAAACGCCATCATAACGCCGAAGCTCAGCAGTCCGCCGCAAAGGCTGTATATCAGCGAAAATGCGTTGCCGAAGGTCAGCCCCGAAAGCAGTATTCGCACGAGCGCAATTGCAAACGCCCAGCCGGGCGGCAGCAGGTAAATCGCAGTCACCGTCACAAAATTTGCAAGCCCCAGCTTGATTCCGGGTATTCCGAGATTAAGCGGCAGCAGGCTTTCAAGATAAGAAAGCGTGAAGGCAAGCGCAATCATAACCGCGGGCACGGCAATTTTTTTTGCTTTTGAATTTTTCATAAGCACCTCATCTTGCCTCAGCGTCAATCTCAGCACCGTTGCCGATAATGCTGACGGTTAATTTGTGCGGCAGGCAGATAATCGCCTCGCCCTTTCTGTGGATTTTGCTGTGGTGAACACAGATTTTATCGGGGCAGTCAGCCTCGGAAACGTAAGCCTCGCCGTCCCTGATTATCAGCGTGTTGCTGCCGTAATCCGTGGTGATTTCGCGCTCTGCGTCCTCGTCAAGCGGCAGGGCTTCAACAGCCTTGCCGTCAACCTCAATCTGCACGTAAGCGCCCGAATTATTGTTCAGCCCGTAAAGAAACAGGCACATTATTCCCGCAACGGCAAGCGCCGCAGCGATAATTATAAAATCGAATTTTTTCATTGCTTAATGAATGCCTCAAAGCCCGAGGTGAAAACCTCGTTGTAATCCAAATCAACAAAAACCGCCTCAACGCCGTCCAGCGTTTCAACGTAAGCCTTGCCCTCTTCAATGCTCATATTAAACAGCATCGTTGAAAGCGCGTCCGCCTGCGCAGAGCTCTCTGCAAGCACCGTAACGCTGTGCATAAACTCAGCGGGGAAGAGGGTTTCGGGGTTAATAATGTGGCAGTATTTTTTGCCGTCAACGTAGTAATAGCGCTGCGTGTCCGCGCTCGTAACGATTGCCTTGTTCGTAATGCCGAGCACGTGCAGATAGCCGTCCGCGTCCTCCTGCGGGTTCTCAATCGCAATGTTCCAGCCCTCACCGTTGCCGACTCCGTAGGCAACCACGTTGCCGCCGATGCTGATAACGGCGCTCTGCCAGATGTGTTCCTCGGCGTATTTGCAAGCCTTCTCGGCAGCATAGCCCTTTGCAAGCGCGCCAACGTCAAGGCTCGCCTCGCTGTCGGTAATATATGCTGTGGTTTCCGTCAGCTCAAGCAGGTCGATTGAGGTGTGCTCTGCGGCTGCCGAAAGCGCGTCGGAGGAGGGGAGTTCGTTTGCATTTTTCTCACGGCAGTTGTGCCATAGCGCAAGCACGCTGCCCATCATAATGTTAACCCTGCCGCCGCTTTTTTCATAAACCGCCTTGCCCTCGCTGAGCAGGGCAATTATTTTTGCATCCACCTCTACGGGCGCAACGCCTGCGTTGTCATTTACGGTTTTGAGGTTGTTAAGCCCGTCGTATGAATTGTAAATATCAAAGTCCTTGTCATATTCCTCAAGCAGCGCGATGAATTCTGCAAAATGCCCGTCAAACGCTTCGCGGCTTTCATCATATGCCGTAACGGTTATAACGGTGTCAAATAAATCAAACGCCGTATCGGAATATTTCTGCTGCGCGCCGAGCCTGCCGCAGGAAATCAGCGTCAGCCCAAGCGCTGCGCAAAGCAGAAGCGATATAGTTTTTTTCATAAGCCCGTTCGTAGTTTTATCTCGTCTTTTCGTAAAGCCAGTCCTCAAAGGTGCGGAAGTTTTTCGGGAAGTTTTGCGAGCCGTCCGCGCTCAGCTTCTGCCCGCCGTTAACGCTTGCGGTAAGATTGAACATCGTTCCGTCAAGCACGCCCTTCGGGTGCTCCCCGTGAAAGCCGTTCCACTTGCCTGCCTTGCATTCGTTCAGGATATCAATAACCTCCTGAGTTTGGCAAACGGCGCTTGCCTGCAGCTCGCGGATATCCTCCTGCTGGTCGTACTTTATGTAATATTGCGAAATCTCAGAAGTTTCACCGTTGCTGATAATTTCGTATTCCTCAGTTATTCTCATACCGCTGAAGCGAACGGTAAGGCTTTCAAATTCCGTAATCTCACCTATAGCAGCAGGCTTATTCCCGTCCGAAAATCTGTTAAAAAGCATAAATATTCCTCCCGCAATTATAATTCCGCACAGCGCCACGGCTGCCGCAATAATCAGCTTTGAGCTTTTATCGGTTGCTTTCATCATAAACCTCTGAAATTCTGATTTTAGTCTATTATATCAATTATATATAATAATTACAAGTGTGTTGCCCGCGCGGCATTTCCGTGCTATAATAACGTAGTAACAATTAATAATTATGCCCTCGGGCTGATTATAATAATTTACTTAAGGAGAGTGCTTTTTGAAAAAGTACAACACAACGGATATTGCATAAAACCGGGAGGTTTGCTTGCAATAGACAAGCCTCCCGCATTGAGGTCAACAATTTTCAGGAGGTAAAATAATGAATGGAAATGACTATATAATTCGTTTGGAAGAAAAAAAGGATTATGCCGAGGTGGAAAACCTCGTCAGGGAAGCGTTCTGGAACGTTTATCGCCCGGGCTGCAGTGAGCATTACGTTATTCACACTTTGAGAAATGACCCCGCGTTCGTCCGCGAGCTTGATTTCGTTATGGAGCAGAACGGCAAAATCATCGGGCAGAATATGTTTATGAAAACCGTTATTGAGTCGGACAACGGTGGCGCTGTTGACGTGCTCACGATGGGTCCGATTTGCATCACGCCCGAGCTTAAGCGCAGGGGCTACGGCAAAGCCCTGCTTGATTATTCGCTTGAAAGGGCTGCCGAGCTCGGCTTCGGCGCAGTTCTCTTTGAGGGCAATATTGCCTTTTACGGCAAGAGCGGCTTTGATTATGCGGGCAATTTCGGCATCAGATATCACGATTTGCCCGAGGATGCAGACGCCACCTTCTTCCTTTGCAAGGAGCTGATAACGGGCTATTTAAGCGACGTTACGGGCGTTTATCAAACTCCGCAGGGTTACTATGCGGATGATGCCGAGGTTGAGGAATTTGACAAGGCGTTCCCGCCCAAGGAAAAGCTCAAGCTCCCCACCCAAATCTTCTGAACAAAATAGGCTCAGGTTTTCCCTGAGCCTTTAATAATGCTGATTTTGCTTATTTAATTCCGATAAAACGCTTTATACCACTCGGCAAAGCTTCTTAAGCCCGTTCTCAGCGGAGTGCTCGGTTTAAAGCCGAAAGCCTTTTCAAGCGCAGAGGTGTCCGCATAGGTTACGGGAACGTCGCCCGCCTGCATGGGCACGAGCTCCTTGTGCGCTTCAAAATCGTAATCCTCGGGAAGCACGCCCGCACGGACGAGCTCCTCCTGCAGAATGTTAACAAATTCAAGCAGGTTTTCGGGATGGCTGTTGCCTATATTGTAAACCGCATAAGGCGGAACGGGCAGCCCGTCCTCACCCGTTTTCTTTTCAGGCGCGCCCTGCATAACACGGACTACGCCCTCAACGATATCGTCAACGTAGGTGAAATCGCGCAGGCAGTTTCCGTAATTGAAAATCTGAATTTTCTCGCCCTTAATCAGCTTGTTTGTGAAGCCGAAATATGCCATATCGGGTCTGCCCGCAGGTCCGTAAACTGTGAAAAAGCGCAGCCCCGTTGAGGGAATATTATACAGCTTGCTGTATGCGTGCGCCAGTAATTCGTTGGATTTTTTCGTTGCCGCATAAAGGGAAACGGGGTTATCAACCTTATCCTCGGTTGAGTAGGGCACCTTTTTATTTGTGCCGTAAATCGAGGAGCTTGAGGCGTAAACCAAATGCTCAACGGGATTATGCCTGCAGGCTTCAAGTATGTTGTAAAACCCAATCAGATTTGTCTCAATATAAACGTCCGGATTAGTTATTGAATATCTGACTCCCGCCTGCGCCGCAAGATTAACGACGATTGCAGGCTGATAATCCGCAAACGCTTTTTCAATAAGCGCCTTATCGGCAATGCTGCCCCTGATGAAAACGAATTCGCAGTTTTCTTCCGAAGCAATTTTGTTAATCTCATCAAGGCGGTATTCCTTAAGACTTACGTCATAATAATCGTTCATATTATCAATGCCGATAACCCTTATGCCGTCAAACTCACTAAGCAGGCGCATAACGAGATTTGCGCCTATAAAGCCTGCCGCGCCCGTTACGAGCACGGTTTTGTTTTTTAAATCAATGCTGTTCATATTTAGTACCATCAATCGTTTGCTTTCAAATCAGTGTTGTTTCTAAAAAATATGTTCTTATTATAGCATATTGATATAAATGTTTCAACAACGTTCTAACGCGTTGCACATATTTACTTGTTTTGGAAGAAAAAATGAAAAACAAATTATAGCTGAAAAAGAATTGACAATATTTCGGTCAACCGATATAATATTGTTGGTGATAATTATGAATATAAATTCTGTTTTGAAAGATAATAATATGACAATGTACAGATTGTCAAAGCTGAGCGGCGTTCCGCACGCAACTCTTAATAATATCTGTTCGGGGCAGGCCAAGATAGAAAAGTGTTCTGCCGAAACGCTGTATAGAATTGCAAAGGTGTTAAATGTCAGCGTTGAAGATTTGATTAAGGATGCTATTGCTCAGTCGGATTTGAAGGCTCAACAGGAGCGTTCTTATGAGTATGGTTTACCTGCGTATCTGCAAAAGGATTTGGACGAATACAAGAAAGGTTTAAAAAATCATTCTTCGTTGCTTGATTGTCTTTGGGGTGAATTATACGGCAGTATTAATATGGCAGAAATCTCAGACGGCGTTATATCTCACGAACAAGCAGATTATCTCAGGCAAAAATACTTATGGAGGAATTAACAATGAATTGTATAGATTTTACTAATTGTAAGCGTATTATCGGCAGAGCCTATAACGGAGCAAACGGCAATAAAATTCCGATTGAGTATAACGGAGAGATTTATATGCTGAAGTTTCCGCCTTCTGCTTCCAAGAAGCCAAATGAGCTTTCTTATTCAAACAGCAATTTCAGCGAGCATATTGCAAGTTCAATTTTTAATATGCTCGGAGTAAAAGCACATCAGACCTTGCTCGGAACTTTTGACGTTAACGGTAAAACCAAAATCGTTTGCGCGTGTAAGGATTTTACAGTTGGCGGTAATACGCTTTACGATTTCTGCTCAATAAAAAACACAATCATTGATTCCGAGCACAACGGAACGGGCACGGAGTTATCCGATATTCTTGAAACCATTGAAAAGCAGCAGTTTGTTAATCCTCAAATGCTTTTAAATAATTTCTGGGATATGTTCATTGTTGACGCTCTTCTCGGCAACTTCGATAGGCACAACGGAAACTGGGGCTTTCTTCACAACGAAGCAACAAATGAATCAACAATTGCCCCCGTTTTTGATTGCGGAAGCTGCCTTTTACCGCAGGCAGACGACAAGATTATGACCGCCGTGATTGAGAATGATGATGAATTAAATGCAAGAGTTTTCACCTTCCCGACTTCAGCAATAAAATATAACGGAAATAAAATCAATTATTATGAATTCATTTCATCAATGAGAAACTCGGATTGTAATGCTGCATTAGTCAGAATATATGAACGAATCAATATTGACGATATCAACAAATTTATTGACGGCGTTCCTTATATTACGGACTTGCAAAAGCAATTTTATAAAGTCTATATTAGAGCAAGATATGATAAAATCTTAACTTCGCCGTATAACAATTTGACAGCATAATCATTTTTATCATTATGAACTCCTCGCAATAAAGACGAGGAGTTATTTTTGTCTGTTGTTATAGTAAAAATACGGGAAATTATGTAAAATAAAAAGCGAATGATGGTACTAAATAGTAGAAGCATAATTGACGGGAAGTGAGTTTATGAAGAAAACCGGCGCATTATTATTTGCATTGATATTGCTGCTGACAATAACCGCAAATGCATATTTCTCCGTTTATGCGTATGTAAGCGGCGATTATGAATACACGGTTAGCAGCGGCAACGCAACAATCACCGCTTATAACGGAAGTGAGGCTAATCTTTCGGTTCCGTCCGTGCTTAACGGCTACACCGTTACTGCGATTGACGAGCAGGTGTTCAGCGGCAAAACGGCTCTTGAAAGCATTACCGTTCCCTCAACGGTAACACAGCTCGGCTCAAGATGCTTTTATAATTGTATTAAATTAAGGTCGGTCAATCTGCCGAGCGGTATTACGGAAATTCCCGATAAATGCTTTGCTTATTGCAGCGCGCTGGAAAGCATAACGCTTGCTTGGAATATTACCAAAATCCACCGCGAAGCATTTAACGGCTGCTCCTCACTGCAAAGCTTTCCGCTTCAGTCAACGCTAACCTATATTGGCGACGGGGCGTTTATGGGTTGTACCGCATTGGAAATTGATTTAATAACTCTTCCGTCAAGCGTTACATATATCGGCAGTCAGGCTTTCAGGAATTGCTATAACGTCAGCGGCAACGTGAGCATAGGTGCAAACGTTTCTGTCGGCAGCCTTGCTTTTGACGCGTGCGGAGTTTCGGCAATAAATTTTGACAGCAATCACGCGAAATATTCTTCCCTGAACGGCGTTGTTTTTAATAAGGATAAAACCGTGCTCATTCGCTATCCTGCGGGAAATCCGGCAACGAGCTATACAATTCCTTCAACGGTAACTTCGCTCGACAGCTACGCATTTCACCGTGCGCAGTATCTTGAAACTGTAAACATTCCTGCAAGCGTAACCGACATCGGCACCTATGCTTTTACCGCCTGTCAAAGGCTTGATAACGTAATCCTGCCCGATACCGTAACCGCGATTGAGGCATACACCTTTAACTCCTGCCCGATGCTGCATTATATCACGCTTCCCTATACGCTTACGTCTATAGGCACGCACGCCTTCGGCTATTCCGATTTATACGAAATCAATTTGCCGTCTTCACTTGAAAGCATAGGAAAATATGCGTTTTACCGCAACGCTCATCTTGCTGAAGTGAACATTCCGAACAGCGTTACCCAAATGGAAAACTTTGTGTTTGACGGCTGCAAAGCGTTGCAAAACGTAACGCTTCCCGCAAACCTGACCGCGCTTCCGTGGGGCACCTTTAATAACTGCGAAGCGCTTGAGGAAATTACAGTGCCCGAGGGTTACACTGAAATAGAGGGCTCTGCCTTTAACGGCTGCACCTCGTTGACGACGGTTAATCTTCCGTCAACCTTAACGGCAATCGGCAGAAACGCATTTAACGGAACCGCTTTGGCAGACGTTTATTATAACGGCTCTTACGTTGACTGGAATAACGTTTCCGTAAATGCGAGCGGAAATCAGCCGCTTATAAATGCAAATATGCATTTTCTCGTTGAGCATATCCACGAATACGCTATCGCGGGCTGCCAAAACGGAACGGTTTATTTTGCTTGCAGCTGCGGCGATTCATACATTGTGCAGTTTTCGGAATATATAAACGCAGACGAGGAAACGCTTGATATTAACGGCGACGGAATTGTGAATATCAGGGATTATTCGCTGATTGCTCAGCAGACCGGCGAATAACGCCATAATATAATGTGATAAAACTGAGAGGAGGTGATTATCTTGTCAAACAAATCGCGCGCAGACGCACTTTTCAAAGAGGCGTATAAGCAATATTATACGGACATTTACCGCTTTTGCCTGTCTTATCTGAAAAAGGACAGAGCCTCGGTTGAGGATACCGTGCAGGAAACCTTCGTCGTGCTGTATAAAAAATATCTTGACGGCGAGGAGATTACTTACACCAAGGCGTTTCTTATGAAAACGGCACACAATCTGCTGCTTAAACGCCTGCGCGAACAAAAGCGCGATATAAATAATATCAGCATTGACGAGATAATTGAAATCCCCTCACAGAATGAGGATATTGATGAAAGGCTGAGCTTTGAGGAATATTCAAGGCAAATCAGCGATGCGCTATCGGACAGGGATGCGGAGCTTTTCCGCCTTCGTTATATTGAAAATCTTAGCCTCGAGGAGCTTGCTGCAAGGCTGCAAATCAGCCTATCGGCAGCAGGTACCCGAGTTCACCGCTTGCGCAAGCGGATTATACCTATTTTAGAGGATTTGCTTAAAGATTAGTTTCATTAAGCCATATCCTCGGAAAGGAGAGCAATATGGCTCAGATTACAATTGACAGCGCTGCCGTTCGTGCAATCAGAAGCGATGATATTGAAGCGCTTTTGCACAGGATGATTGACGCAGAGCTGTCAAAGAATGAAGAAGATATTGACACGGGCTTTGTTGATGAATGTATCAACGCCCTGATAGAAATAGAGCAGGATAAGGATAAGGGCTTTTCGGTTTTGATTCCGCTTGTTTCCGCCAACGATTATCTGAACGGAATTACGGGCAAAAATAATTGGAACACGCTTAGCCGTGCTGCAAGAATTGCCTTGCTTGCAGCCGTTTTCACCACGTCCACAATTGCGGTTAACGCCGCAGTTGAGGGCGTAACGGGTGTAAACCTGATTAAGGAAGCGGGCGTTTACCTGCAAAATGCGTTTTATAATAACACGCCTAAGTCGGATGAGGGCACGGTAATTAAAGAAAAGACCCCGATTGAAAGCACAATTGAAGAAATAAGCCTCCCTCAGCCTGAAGCCTATCAGCCTGTTTTCACGGGCACCGAGGAGGGCTACGTCGAAGATATTGATGATGCCGACGAGAAGCCTCAGCCGACAGGCACGGAGGAGGGCTACGGCGGCATAATTGACGATGAGCCGCAGCAGGGAGAAGCAAAGCCCGAGCATATTACTCCTGCCTATATCCCGACCCCCGAAACGCCGACGAATAAAGACCCCGTTTTCACCCACATTGAAGCGGATTTAACCGATTTTAAGCATGATTATATTTACGGCGAGGAGTTGACTTACGACGGGCTTTCGGTTTATGCTGTATTCAGCGACGGCAGCACTCAGGCGCTTTCGCTTGAGGAATGCACGGTCACTCAGTCGGTTGATATGCACAAGACTGCGGATTACACGCTGCGCATTATATATAAAAACAGCGTGCTGGAAATCCGGATAACCGTCCGCCCCGATGAGGAAACGCGCGGCTCCGAAATCAGAAGCAACGATGAATTTGATTATCTGCTTACGGATAAGGGCGCTTATATCACCGCCTATCGCGGCGCACAACCCTCGCTTTATCTTGCCGAAACGGACGGCAACGCCGTCTATGCAATCGGCGCCTCCGTCTTTGAAGGCTCGGAGGTTGAAACGGTTGAGCTGCCGAACGCACAAAAGCTTTTTGAAAATGCTTTTAAGGATTGTAAGCAACTGAATTATTGTTCAACACCGAATGCCGAATATATCGGCAACAGCGCCTTTGAGGGCTGCACGTCACTGCAGAATGCAGACGCGGAAAACGCAACGCTTTATCTTGGCAAAAACGCTTATGCGGGCTCGGGCATAACGGATATAACCCTGCCCGAGGGTATAGAGGCAGTGCCCGCTAACCTCTGCCGCGAATGTGCAAATCTGGTCAGCGTTAACCTCAACGGAGCAAGCACAATCGGCAGCAGCGCCTTTTCGGATTGCACTGCGCTTGAGTCTGTTATCGGCACGGAAAATATTCGGGCAGTCGGCGATACCGCCTTTTACGGCGATGAAAAGGCAGATTTTGAAACCGCGCCGAGCGGACTTCAAAGCGTCGGCACAAGCGGCTTTGCTTACTGCAAAAAAATCAAATTCGGCGTGCTTTCCGAGGCGCTTGCCGAAATCGGCGATTACGCCTTTATGTATTGCACGGGCGTTACGGGCGTAACCCTTGCAGAGGATATCAAGATAATCCCGCAGGGCGCCTTCTGGGGCACGCGCATTAAAAGCGTAACCCTGCCCGAGGGGCTTGAGCGCATTGAGGCGGCAGCCTTTATGAGCACTATGCTCGGCAAGGTAACTATTCCCGAATCGGTTGAATATATCGGCGCGCGGGCATTCCAGACCGCAAGCGCGCTTACCGTAACCTTTGAGGGCAGCCCCGAAATTGAAAACGCCGCATTCTTCAAAAGCAGCCGCCTGAAATTCTATGCTTACGAGAATTCAAGCGCGGTTGATTATGCGGTTGAAAACGAAATCACTTATGAGATTATGGAAAGGAGTGAAGGCAATGAAGCGCATTAAGAAAATAACGGCACTGCTTTTGTGCCTTTTAATGGTAATAACTGCAATGCCCCTAACGGCGCTTGCAGAGGATGAGCGCCCGATGGACCCCGCCCTCATTGCGGATGAGGATAAATATACAGACATAGAGTATGACTTTGAAATCGGTCATAATTTAGAGAGCGATGATTGGTTTGATGAAGAACTCGGAGTTCATTATCAGTGGGACTTTGCTTCAAAGACGCTCTTTGTTGACGGCATTGCTCCTGACAGTACGCTTTTTGGATTTGATTTCAATTATCAGAAATTCTACGTTTATGATGAGGAGGAATTAGAAGAACAGCAGACTCTATATGGCAACTATAATCTCGGCACCTGGGTTGATTTAACCTTTGAAGGTTTTTATTTAGAGCATGTTGTTATCGGCGAAAATATTTCTATAATTGATAGTATGTTTCTTGATAATTATTCTAATTTAAAGGATATTATCACAGTTGAAAATCATTCGGGTGTGTCTATTATTAACAGTCCGGATTTAATCAGCGGTAATTATGATATAGAGATTCCAATTAATAATGTTGTTTTTGGCGAAAGAGCATATGCGGAAAGAACTTATGAAAGTGTTATTCTGCCTGAAAATGTTACAGAAATAGGAAAACGGTGCTTTTACAATGCTGATATTCATCTTATTGACCTTTCTAAAACATGTATTACTGAGATTCCTGCTGAATGCTTTTACGGCGTTAAAAACTTGGAAACCGTATTACTACCGCCCACAGTTGAAACTATTGGCAGCGCTGCTTTTATGTATTCCGATATTGAATATATCACGTTACCGAGTGCTGTCGTTTCAATAGGAGATTATGTTTTTAATCAATGTCCGAGGCTTCAAAGTGCAGATTTAAGCAATACCAACATCAAAGAATTGAGCCGCACCTTTTACGGCTGCACCTCGTTGACGGATGTTTATTTGCCGAACGGGCTTAAAAAGATTAACTACGCTTTCACAAATTGCTCATCTCTTGAGTATCTTGATATTCCTGAAACTGTAACGTATTTAGCGGATTTTTCGGGCACAAATATTAACGAATTTGATTTTCCCCGTAACCTTGAATATGTTTATCTCGGCTCAATAAACGCAGAGGTTTTAGATTTTGGCGATTATATCAACGGAATTGAAATCTACGGAGGTTATGGTAACACATCTCTTAAAAGCGTCATCTTTCCGCGTGAGAATTTCAGTGAAGTAAATAGCAATGTTTTTGAAAATTGCACAAATCTTGAAAGCGTTACGCTTTATTGCTGCTCCGAAATAGGCTACCGTGCCTTTGCAGGTACTAATTTAACTGAAGTTGAGATACCCGATAACTGCACGCTTATAAGCGAAAACGCATTTGAGGATTGCCTCAATCTTAAAACGGTGCGTTTGCCTATGGATTTATTATATATTGACGGCGGCGACCCGTTTGAGGGCTGCGAAAATCTGGAAACGGTTATTTTCCCGAGCAGAAATAAGCTGTTGTATAGCGACCATTCTGCAATTGCAAAGCAAAGCTATAATAACAGAGCTCAGTATTTTTACAGACATGGCTTTTTAACAAATGAAAATCTAACCGTTTATCTTTATCCCGATACTGAAATAGAGCAGTATTGCATTGATTACGGCATCAATTATGAATACATCGATTGGGATTTAGAGCGCAACACAACTGTTCCCGCGCCTGAGCCTGAAAAGGAATTCACTATGGAGGGCACAATAGGCGACGGCACTTTCGTTATTAATTCAAGTACGGAAACGTCAAAGGGCGCGCAGGAAACTCTCAGAGCAATTGAAATATACGCAAACGGTCCTCTCACAACAACCGATATGACTTGCAGTAACGGTACTGAAACAAACCTTGCAGAGATTATGAAGGCATACGGAGTTTACTACGTTAAGTTTATGGAGGGCACAACGGAAATTGCAGACGGTCTGTTTGAGAACTTTGCCGAAAGCAGCAGCAATTTATATTCTCTTTATTTTACAAGAAATGTTCGAAGAATAGGTGTTAATGCATTCAGAAATAGCGGTGTTCACGATATTTATTTTGATGATTATTATAACGACTCGCGTTCCGAAATCGGTGAATATGCATTTGCCGATAATACCCAACTTATGTATGTTACCCTTAATAAAACAATAACCGAAATTAAAGAGGGTACTTTCTATAACACTGCTATAATCTATTGCAGACTTAAGAATAAGGATAGCCTTAGTAAATTTAATCTTGTTCTTCCCGATAATATTAAAAAAATCGGCAAAAAGGCATTTTCCTTAAGCAGGGAAAACATCTGGATTGCCGAAGAACCAAACGGAACCGATACGGAATACAACAGAACTCATTACAGAGCAGGATATAAAACAACTCGAGGCGGTGCCACAATTTCGGCTATTGATGTTGAAAACGGCCCGATTTCGGTTTATATTCCGAAAAGCGTTACGGAAATATACTATGACCCCGAGCATCCTGAAGATAATGCCATAGCGGTAACTGCCGCAGGTTATATGGATGATTGGATAAAACTGCGTGTTCATTACGGCAGCGCCGCGTATCAGTATGCAAAAATGTTTGGCATAAGATATAAGATTGTTTATGATGAAGCAGACGGGGTTGAAACGGAAGAGGAAAAGAACGCCGCTCCGCTTTATGATATTTCAAATCCCGTTGTTCCTGTTCAGTATATTAAAGGTATTATCAGTAAAGATAGTTGGATAGAAGACTATAAATATTCATATATGACTTGGAAATATCAGCCAACAACGAAAACATTGGTGGTTAGTTCAAGTTTATACAGTAATTTTAACGACTATAGTTTCTATTATAACGATAATACACCGGTACAGCAGGGAGATTTAGAGGTTGACACGCTTGTGATACAAGGAAAGTTTTCTGCAATTTACGGCGCAGAGCGCACTGTTCAAAAACAGTATTCAACACCAACTTATTATTATCCTACGCCGATTTCCTTCTTCAATCCGAAGTATATCGACGTTTCAGGAACGACGATAACACAATTATTTGACGAAGCCTTTAAGGATTGCACAAGGCTTGAAAGCGTAACGATTCAGGCAAATCCGCGCAATATAGGCAAAAACCTGTTTGAGAACACGCCGGCTTTAAGAAGTGTAATATTTGAAGATGCAGTTACCTCAATCCCTGCGGGTATGTTTAAAAATCATAAGGGCATTCAGTTTGTTGAATTCCCTGAAACGCTCACAAGCATCGGCGCAAATGCCTTTAACGGCTGCACGAATCTGCAGCAAATCGTTATTCCTGATTCCTGCGTTGCAATCGGTATGAACGCCTTTAAGAGCTGCGTAAACGTTATGAGCGTTACGCTCGGCAGCGGGCTCAATCAAATCGGCAGGGAGGCGTTTGCAGACCTGATTAACTGCGAGCAGGTAACGGTTAAAACGGATAAAATCCGCACGGACGCTTCCGTTATCGGCATTGATTACCGCAATATCTTCACCAATCTCGGTATGATGACGGGCGGTATTACCGTTAATTATGCAGACGGGCTTTCAACCGCGGATTTCAAGGTGTTTGATGATAAGCGGGTAACTAAAATCGTTTTGGGCGCGGATATTGCAAATCTTAAAAATGCGGATTGCCTGTCATCGCTTGAGGAAATTGAATTGAGCGCAGATAACGATAATTATTATCTCGTCGGCGGCGCGCTGTATTCGTCTGCTTTAATCCTTGAATTGGTTCCCCGAAATCTTGAAAGCTTCAATATCGCGGGCGGCTGCAAGGGAATCGGCGAAAATGCGTTTAATTCCTCGGCAATTTCAACGATAACCGTTCCTGCAAGTGTCAGCACAATCGGCGCTTACGCCTTCGCAAATGCAAAGGAGCTCAAATCCGTAACGCTTAATAAGGGCACGGAGGAAATCGGCGAGGGCGCGTTCAGTAATTGCGATAGATTGCGTTTTATCCATATGCCCACCAATTTGTATTCTGTCGGCGATAATGCGTTTAAGAATTGCGATAAGCTCGCTTCCGTGATTTTGAACGACGAGCTTCAGCTTATCGGCGCTTCTGCCTTTGCAGAATGCCCCGCGCTTCGCGGAATAGTCATTCCCGAGCACGTTGAAACTATCGGCGAGGAAGCCTTTGCAAATTGCACGGGGCTTGAATATGCGTATATCTGGAATGCTCAGCCGCTCGGCGGCGACGTGTTCCTCAACGATTCGCTCGTGCGCGTTTACACCGTGCTCGGCTCGGATACCTATATCTGGGCGAGGGAGTATGATATTCCGTATGTGTCCTATCTGGATGAGGATGCGTTCTATACCGAAACTATGTTGAGGCTTGACGTTGAGGCGGGCTACATCGGCTATTGCGACGGAGAGCACGGCGATATCGAATGGCTCACGGTTTGCGCGGCAGATTGTGAAAACGAAGGCTATATCATCGGCGTGTGCGAATATTGCACGGAGCTTTTGGCAGAGGTGCATATACCTCCGCTCGGCCACAATTATGATTGTGTATCGCATATTCCGGCAACAGCAACAACCGGTGCGGCTGATATCTATCGCTGCGAGCGCTGCGGCGATGTGTATTATGATTACGATATTGCCGAGCAGGGCGAGAATACGGCAGATAAGTATGCCGTTTCCGGCAACGTTGTTTTTGCTGATAATCAAAATGCAACCGGCGGCGAGTATGCTGCGCGCAGCGTGGCAGTTCTGCTCGATGGCGTAACCGTTGCCAGAACGGATACAAACGGCAATTTCACGGTTGATTTGCCAAACGGCGAATATGAGCTTACTCTGCATTACACCTTTGGCTTTGACCGAATAATTTCGGTTTCAGTAAGCAACGGCGCTATTGATTGCGGCAGTATACCGATTATTGGTTGCGATTTCAATCGAGACGGCGCGCTGGATGAAAATGATGATAAGCTTTTCAAAATTCTGATGTTCGCAAGGGTGGGGCACGAATCCTATGTTGAATATGCCGATTTGAATCACGACGGCGTTATAAATTCAACGGATTATGCAATTCTGAAGAATTGCACGGGCATTGATGCCGGCACCTATCAATACCCCGAATGTATCATCCAATGAGGTCATAGCAGCATAGCTGTTTTGATAAAGAGAGGGAAAACCAAGCACTAAGCGAAAGGGATTGGCTCACGCCAATCCCTTTTGCTGCAATAATTAAGGCTCAGGATTTTACCCCGAGTCTTGATTTTTTAGCATAATTATGCTAAAATAATTAATGAGGTGATATTATGAATAATTCAATAAGACCCGTTTCTGATTTAAGAAACAATTTTGCCGATATATCTAAGGTTGTTCACGACACAGGCAAGCCTGTCTTTTTAACAAAAAACGGTTTCGGTGATATGGTGGTTCTCAGTATGGAGGCATATGAGAACCTTCAGTTTGAAAGCGAAATCTATTTTAAGCTGAAAGAGGCTGAAAAGCAAGCAAAGCTGAGCGATAAAAGATTTTCGGCAAAGGAAGTTTTAAACGAGCTTAAGGGTGCAATCAATGTATAAATTAGAGTTTTTACCGATTGCTAAGGACGATATGCTTGAAGCGGTTAAGTATATCGCAAACGAGCTGAAAAGCCCGATTGCCGCTCAAAATCTCGCTGATGAATTCATCAATGCTGCCGAGCGGCTTTGTGATTTTCCGTATGCAAACAATGTTTATTCGCCGATAAAGCCGCTGGATAATGAATACAGGCGAGCTATTGTAAACAACTATCTGATGTTTTATACCGTCAGCGAGGAAACAAAAACGGTCACCATTATGCGTGTTATTTATGCAAAGCGTGATATTAATAGCTTAATATAAAACAAAAATGACTATCCCGAATTTATGGGATAGTCATTTGTTTTCTTTGTTTGACTGATTATTTGCTTGCTTCTTCAACAGCAACTGCGCAGGCAACGGTAGCGCCTACCATCGGGTTGTTACCCATGCTATGAAGTTGCAGTTTTGCCTTTATAAGCCCTCAATTATTGAGGGTTTGCAAATCCTGTTTTGGGCTTAATTACAGGGCTTGCACGGCTTAACACTATGATTTTTTATCATATTGTATTTTACTCTATTTTTTTGTATTTTGCTATAATGTTGAAAAAATGTTGAAATTTCAACACAAAACACAATAATTCAAACATTCAGTCTGTAAATAAAGAATATCATAAAATACACAAGGAATCAAGCGTAAGTTTTAATAATTAACACAGGCGTAACAATATGTTATAGTTCCCTCATAGTAACCAGCCGTTGTGCCTCTCTCTGTTATGTTAATTCTTGCCGTTTGTGTTTGAGATGAATTAACATTATCGTGATGGAAGTAAGCTAATGCCTCGCTATTATTAACTGTTTGTTCATTGCCGTTCCCTATGTCTTTTGAGATTGTAGCCGTTTCAGTGCTATTATCTCTTGCATTAGTTAGAGTAATTGCGCCATTTTCGTCAAGGTTAGTAATCCACACTTCAACAGAATAACCATCTTCAATGTTATCATTAGTTAGTCCAACATTGAAGGTGTCGTTAAGTTCGTCAATCTCAATAGTTTCAGGAATCTGTATTGTATATGTTGAGTAAATGTGGTCTCGAATTGTGGCTTCTCCTGTTCCGGCTGGGTTGCTCATAGCATTTTCCATAGTTCCCGCAAAGGCGGTTACAGGGACAAACATAATTAACATTGCTAAAACAATACTTATAAATCTTTTCATTTGCATTTACCTCACTTTGAATTAATTTCAATCAATGATTCAGCGGAGTTTAGCCGCTTGTTATCGTCAACGGAAAAACAATTATACTTTATCTTGCAATTTCGATATAACCCTTCTTTAAGCTCTTGATTTAACTGTATATCCGTTATGCTCTCATCAGGATAGATTTTATCCGATTCAAAAATCACGGTATTGTCTGATAATACTATCTCTAAAACAATATAACAATTGTTTGCAGCGGGATTCTCAAACTCAAATTTTTGATTAATAGAATGAGCCTTAAAAACAATTCCACTCACTGAGGGAATGGAAATTGTTTTATCCTTATGATAAGCGGGCTGAAAATCAAGTTCACTATTTGAAGTTGTTGTTTCCGTCGTTGCTTCTGTATGAACTGAGCAAGATTTGAAAGCCGCTATTAGAATCAGCAACAGAATAATAGCCAAAACCAATAATAGGAATAACTTGCTCCTGTTTTGCTTTTTAATTAACTCACATCCTTTCATAAAAACTGGATATACGAATTTATTTTAAGCAAGGAAAAGTAAGTTATAAAGACAAATCAGGTGTGTTATTTGCCGTTTCGCCACCTATTTAGCGTACGGTTATCCGCTGCAACATTTGTGTTCTCACCAGATAAATAATCTTCAATTACTGTTTTTGAATAATGCTTGTTTTTTTGTAAAAAGTCAGGCGCTTCAATGTGTAATTTTTTGCATTTACAGCAGTATAAACGTCTCAACCTAAAAACATACACATTGCCTTCAGCGTCTATTATTTTTCGTTTTCTACTGTCTCGGACTCTCAAATCCCTGCTGCAATCAGGGCAAATGGGATTATCAAAATTTACTATAAAATAACCCCTTTTTTATGTTTGCAAATAGAGTAGTTTTTAGTAATAATCATGGTTGCAACCTCCAAAAAAATAATGCGAATATTGAATTAACAATATCCGCATTTATTATATTATCGTATAAATTTTTTATCAAGCCGCATAGGTGATTAAGCATTACAACAATTGTTCCCACACCTCATAATCTTTATGTCGCTCAAATCGGTCAAATCATAACCAATGTACTTATTTATAAAACTGTCGATGTCCTTTTCTGTAACTTTTGTACTACCTAATTTTATTGCGGGCAATAAACCGCAGTCAATTAATTGATAAACATAATTAGCATTGACTTTCAAAATTTCCGCAACTTCTTTGACCTTATATATGTTATTCATCTTTCCTCTTTTCTAACAAGCAATTTCGCCTCTGATTTCCGTAACAGGCACTTCTTTTCCGCTTTTATAACAATCAAAGCCATAATCTGTGACATACATATAATATTTGAAATTATTATTATCAAAATCCAAATGCGGAATCAATCTTATTTTTTCTTTCCATTCGTTATCCTTTTGGATTTTCAAAATATATTTTTTGTATTCTGATATGTCTTCTTTCATTAACCTATGTGCGATTATATGTTCCTCTTTTGTTACCCAAATTAAGTTACCAGCGCAATTGTTGTTTTTGTCGCCGTCAATATGATGTACAATGGATTTGTATTGACTGTTTGGACACCAAACCAACGCAACTAACTTATGCAGCAATTCTAAGTGATGTTTGTTTTTATAGTTCAAATTAATTTGCAAATAATTGTGCGCAACCCGCTGCGGACGTATTTTTTTATCTGTTTTTGCATTAAATACTTTGCCGCAATTACTTATCCAAAAACCCGGAGAAAAATTGTATTTTTCAGGATTACAAAAGCCATTAATTGCAGCGTTTACACCTAAAGGTCTGCACGATTCGTTAAATTCAAGGTCTAACGCCCAACTGTTATATGGCTCTATTCCTTCATTCGCAAAGTATTCTATTATGTCGGATTCTTTAATTCTTGTTATACCTTCTTGTTTACACTCAAATTTTCCGTTTTTTATGTTCTTTTCACAGTAATATCTTGATATATTATATTTTTCTTTCGCTTCTCTAATCGTTATAAATTCACTTTTACCTTTTTCGTTTTTAATCATTAATTCATTCCTTTCAAATTTAACGTTTTTTATTAAAGGGATGTCGGCTATTTCTGAGGGCAAAAACACTGATTTTTTGATTTCAATAATTTTTGTGTATTTCTTTTCAACTTTTTTCAAATTTTCCATATAATGCTTATTTTTCATTATCGAGCGGCATAAATATTTACCCTCTAATTATATTTTATTACGATTTTGTAAGTGGTAAAGTGCAAAATGAATTTTTTGCGGGTATTCACTACTTATATAAGAATCATTCCTTATATAAGCTTATATAAGAATCTTTACTTAAATAAGCGTATTTATATAAGACTCTTATATTATATACATACATTAATTAAATAAGAGTCTTATATAATATATTTCTCTTATATAATATAATTAATGTATGGCAAAACCAACAAAGATTTTGATGCTGATAAGATATTATTGCTGGCGTTGGTTTTTACTGCTGCATTACGCATTATATTATTACTACTATAATTCAAAAAAATAAACACCGAAAAAATGGCTACCGAAGATAGTGTTTTCTGACTACTTGGAATATATAAACCCTCCTGTTTTGAGGGTTTGTTGCACTCTACCGAAGGAAACACCGAAAGGGGTGTTTTTCAGGTGCAAACCTTCAAATATTGAAGTTTTTTTTGCCCTTACCGAAAGCCCTTACCGAACAATAAAAAAAGTATAATCCATTTATATATAAGTATTAATCTATAATTTCAGATTAAAAGAATATAGTGCCTTATATGCCCTTTGAAAAGCCACAGAATCGCTTTTTGCAGCGGTTAATACATCTTCATTAAAAGCCGTTTTATTCGCTCGTTTTTGGCACACATAGCATTTGCTCGGCAAATAAATAAAAGGACTATTGTTAATAGCCCTTTTATAACAAAACATTATCTGTATTGTCTTAAAATCCTTGCGCATTCCTTTTTGGTTTTTCCTGTCATCTGCTTACTTATTTCTTCAAGCGTTTGTGCGTCATGAGCAGGAGCTTTATTGCAAGTATTTTCATATATGCTGAACCCTGCCCATATTGCGCCTGCTCCTAACAAAAATAATATCGGCATACTATCCTCCACTTTGGTTATTCATCATATTCAAAACGATTATCGAAGTCGCAAAAAGGACAATTTACTTCAATAATATACTTTCCTGATTCTATTTCAATAGCATTGTGCGCTAAATGTAAATCAACTGGACGTGATTCAACAACGATATTACTTGTTTCTGATAGTTTGTTTCTTACAGGAACATTATATCCCCATTCAAACCTTTTTCCGCATTTTTCGCAATTATGGTACGACTTAAACTTTATTGCCATCTTTTCACCCCATTATAGCTATTCGTTCATTGCGGCTTCAATAGCCTTGTTTACAAAACTGTTTATGCTTTCGCCTTTGCTTTCGGCGAAGGCTTTTATTTTTTCTTTATTACCTTTTGGAACGACTATTCGTAATGAATCATATTTTTTTGCATTATAATCATTGTTATATTTAACCTTGTCAAACTTATCAGCCATTTTCGCCCCTCTGTTCTTTCAATATTTATTATTAGCAATCTACTACTATATAATAGCAGATTGGCTGTCATTGTACAATGTACAAAATGAACAAAATCATTGTACAATGTTTGTGAAAAACATCAATTGATTGACATTGTACAATGTGCTATCATAGAATCACAAAAGAAAAAGAGTGCTGCAAGCCGTGGAAAGCATAGAGCAGCACCCACCCACCAAAGGGCTGTTATATTATAACACAGTCCTAATTAAAAAGAAAGGACTAAAAAAATGAACAAAACTTTTTACGGAAATCCTATCAGCGAATACGGACAGGCGCATGGCTATGTTGATTACGCCGCACTTGTAAAAGCGTTTGACGCTGTACTAAACAATGACATTATAGCAAAAACCGCCGATATTGGTTTTTGGGAATTGGAAAACGGTTGTGATTATGACGAAGACACCGATTGTTACGCTGAAATATATCAGTATTATATTATTAGTGCAGCGGGAGCAGAAATCCTTGAAGAATACACAAATGAATTAGTTTGGTATAATGAAACGCTTGATATTTATGTTTGGGGCGTTGACCATTACGGAACAAGCTGGGATTATGTATTAACAGAAATTGAAATATAAAACAGAAGAGGGCGGCTTAAATACGCCGCCTTCAATTAATAAAACATATGTAAATATAGACTACACGGCATATTTACAAAATATAATTGATAAATAGTGTAAAAAATAACTTGGATTTATTATTATTTTACATAACGTAAACCAATTCTAATATTAGATTTACAAAGGAGGATTATATAATGCAATTAGCATACATAAGAGTTAGCACCGTTGAGCAGAACGAGCAGCGGCAAGTTGAAGCAATGAAACAATTTGACATTGAAAGATGGTTTATTGAAAAGGTATCAGGAAAGGACACAAACCGCCCAAAACTAAAAGAGCTTTTAGAGTTTGCAAGAGAGGGCGACATAATTCATATTCACGATTTTTCACGGCTTGCCCGAAGCACAAAAGATTTACTTGAAATAGTCGAATTATTAAACGCTAAAGGTATAACTCTTGTATCAAACAAAGAAAACATAGACAGCAGCACACCAACCGGGAAGCTAATGCTAACTATGATAGGCGCTATTAACGAATTTGAGCGTACAAACTTATTAGAGCGCCAAAGGGAAGGCATTGAAATAGCTAAACGGAATAATAAATATAAAGGTCGTAAAGCCGTTAAAATTGAAAACTTTGAAGAGCATTACAACGATTATATTACAAGAAAAACCAACAAATCAGAATTAGCAAAGAAATTAAGAATCAGCCGCCCGACCTTAGATAAATTAATTAAGGAATTTGAGGCGCAAAACAAATAAAAAGAATTGCAGCGGGTATGTCGCCCGCTGCATTGTTATATTTATAGGGGGAGTATTAAACATCTTGCAAACATATCTTATACCCGAATTGATTATAATGTGCTGTTGTTCAATCTCACGAAATTCAATTTTCTTTATAATCAATATGTAGTTTTCTTGCAATCTTTTTGCCGCTTATTATCTCTGCCCTAAAAACCGAGGAATTTCCGTCTTTTGAAACGCCAACTGCTTTGTAGCGTTTGAATGCAACATCAGCTTTTAGCATCTCTATATAATCTTCAGTGGTATCAAAGTCATCTTCCTTATAATCATCCAAATCTGCAAGATATATATAACCTTTGAAACAAGGCATTGATTGTATAGACGCACCAAAACTATTATTACCACTGGCTATAAAATATGTATATTGTTTCATTTTATCACCAGCTTCAGCATCATCGTCCCAATACCATAGTATTAAAATATCACCTCTTAAAACCATGGAGTCTGGGTCTTTTAACATACTTTGGTATTTCTCAACATTATGAAGCGCCCATTTTTCTTCATAAGATAACTTGTTAGCGTTAAATACAAATATACCGACAACAATAAACATTAAGAGTATAGCGGCACAAATAATCTTACTTTTTTTAGAGGTTAAAAGGTTTTTAGTAATGCTGCTTAAACTGTTATTTGAAAAATCATTAATATTATTCGCCATAGTATATCTCCGTCAGTTAAAAATTGCTTTTACAATTATTGCAATGCCACTCTTTTGTAGCTTTACCTAATGCAAACACACCCAAAGTAGCAACACCCGCAACCTTTGAAGTTGTAGAAATTTTCTTTGTGTTAGTTGAGTGGCAATATGGACACTCAACTACTGGTTTTTCCGCCGCTTTAATTGCTTGATTTGATTTAGTTATTAAAGTAGAAGTATTACATTTTGTGCAAGAGCAGAATTTTGTACCATTGACTGTATTAACACGAGAAGTAGAATTTCCGCATTTAGGACACGGAATATTTACGATAAGTTTGTTCATATTATCAACCCTCAATTTATAATTCCACTATATTATATATTTTAGTTCTCCATAAGTCAACAAATTAACTGTATTATATACATAAGTTATCTAATAGTGGAGGGTGATTTACTGTTGACATTTGGAATGAAACTAAAAAATCTTCGCAAAAGCCAAAACTTGACCCAGCAGCAGTTAGCCACAATGCTCGGAGTTGCTAAATCCGTTGTGTCGTATTATGAATCAGGTGACAGATTTCCTTCATATGATGTTTTAATCGGCATTGCAAGGATTTTTCACGTTACTACTGATTATTTGTTGGATATTGAGCGCAGCAGACTATTGAATGTGTCCGACCTTACCGAAAATGATATTGCAGTTTTACAGACTGTTGCAGATGCACTGAGAAATAAAACGAAATAATAAAAGCGAACTCAAATAAAAAAGAGTTCGCTTTTTTATATGTGTTGATAAAATCATTATTTCATTAATACTTGCAGCGGGCAATCAAACCGATTTGAAAAACGCTATTAATTAAACAAATTGTCAATCAGTTTGTCACCGTCTGTCTGCATTTTTTCTGTTAAGTGCGTATAGATTTGCAGAGTAACTTTCAAATTCTTATGCCCTAATCGAGTTTGTATGTATTTTAGATTTGCACCAACTTCCACAAGCTTAGAAGTATGGGTGTGCCGTAATGAATGAAAATCAAAATCTTCAAATCCCAAATCATAATGAATAATACGACTTGCGTGTTGCATAGTGCGAGGATTAATATAAGAGCCATCATAGCGGGTGCAAACTAAGTTGATAGCTTTTAATCCGTTATCTATATTGCTATTATTAATCCCGGTTTCGTAAATCCTATAGTGAAAATTTGGAATGTTTTTGTCTTTGTAGCTGTCGCCAATCTTCGTTGTATCAAAGCTATTTGGAATTAGAGTAATGACGCCTTTTTGCTTCACAATATTATTAGTTTTTTGAATGTATTGTTTTTCTTTTTCCCTCTTTAACAGTTCGCAAAGTTCCTTATCTATAGCGATTTTTCGTATGCTTCGATATTTGGGCAATGTAAAAAACCAATAACCACTATCCGAATACTGTGCTTGTTTATTAATGTTTATTGTTCGGGCTTCAAAGTCTATATCCTCCCAAGTTACAGCATATGCTTCTCCCAACCTTAAACCACATTTATAAGCAAGCATTAAAGGAATATATGTAGAATCGCCTTCTTTGAATCTGTTAAAGATTGCTTCTATTTGGTCATCAGGTATTACGTCCCTTGTTTTATTTCCTCTTTGCGCTGATTCTCTTTTTGTGCTTAACTTTGTTTCTTTTCGAGGGCGCACAGGAATTTTAATATCCGTTGCAGGTGAAGAAGTAAAATAGCCTTCTTGCTTTGCATAGTTGAAGCTCTTTGTTAATATGCCTTTGATTGAAACAAGAGTATTAACGCTCAAACCCGAATCATAAAGGGCATTCATTAAATCTTGTAAATCCTTATCTGTTATACTCTTTAATCTATACTTTCCGATGGCTGGCGATATATATAATCTGATTCGTTTACTGTAACTATTAATTGTTGCTTCTTGTAACTCATAATTGATAGCTTTTAACCACTCTGCAAAAAATGTATCAAGAGCTATGTTTCCGTCTTTTGTTTTGCCGTGATTCTCATATTGTAATTGTGCTTCAATACCTAATCGCTGGGCATCAGATTCCTTTGTGCAGCCTGTACGCTTGCTTTCCCATTGTCTAACTGACCTTAACTCTGTTTTTCCGTTTTTTTCAACCTCTTTAACCTTTGGGGCAATTTCAAAACGATAACCATATAACTTTTTGCCGTCTTTGTTATAGTATGCGTATGTTGAAACTTTGGATGCCATAAAAACCTTCTTTCTAACCAATGTATAAACCTGAATTAATACCAAAAATACTAATTCATAAAGCCAAGTTATTAGTTTGGCTGTATTGATTATAACACCGATTTTTTTATTTCAATAATTTTTGTGTATTTCTTTTCAACTTTTTTCAACAATCTATAAGAATGTTGAAACTCTGTTGAAATTTTTTGTTTTTTATAGCATTCCAATAAAAAATAGGGCAAATAACACATAGTGTTAAATGCCCTTAAAGCCTTTATTTAAGCCGTTTTTCAGGTTATTTCTGGCTTTCCTCAACTGCAACTGCGCAGGCAACGGTAGCGCCTACCATCGGGTTGTTACCCATACCGATAAGACCCATCATTTCTACGTGAGCGGGAACTGAGGAGGAGCCTGCAAACTGAGCGTCAGAGTGCATTCTGCCCATAGTATCCGTCATACCGTAGGAAGCAGGGCCTGCAGCCATATTATCAGGATGAAGAGTTCTGCCGGTGCCGCCGCCCGAAGCAACTGAGAAATACTTCTTGCCGCGCTCAACGCACTCCTTCTTGTAAGTGCCTGCAACGGGGTGCTGGAATCTTGTCGGGTTGGTTGAGTTACCGGTGATGGA
Organism: uncultured Eubacterium sp.; assembly: GCA_905234995.1. Taxonomy (GTDB): domain Bacteria; phylum Bacillota; class Clostridia; order Oscillospirales; family Acutalibacteraceae; genus Eubacterium_R. Next base: position 27,744 of record CAJOJV010000031.1, read on the forward strand.
AACGTCAACGCCTTCCTTCCACATAATTGCAACGCCCTCTGTTACGTCGTTAGCGCCGTAGCAGTTAACCTTTGAGCGAAGACCTGTTGAATATGCCTTGCGGAAAACTTCCTTAACCTCGCCTGTGTAATAATCCATCTCGGTTTCAACATAGGTGAAGCCGTTAACTCTTGCGATAATCTGAGCAGCGTCCTTGCCGAGACCGTTAAGAATAACGCGAAGCGGCTGCTTTCTAACCTTGTTTGCCTTTTCAGCAATACCGATTGCGCCCTCAGCGGCTGCGAAAGACTCGTGGCCTGCAAGGAATGCAAAGCACTCTGTTTCCTCTTCAAGCAGCATTTTGCCGAGATTACCGTGGCCAAGACCAACCTTTCTCTGGTCAGCAACTGAGCCCGGAATGCAGAAAGCCTGAAGACCTTCGCCGATTGCGGCAGCAGCGTCTGCAGCTTTTGTGCAGCCCTTCTTGATTGCGATTGCACAGCCTACGGTGTAAGCCCACTTTGCATTTTCAAAGCAGATTGGCTGAATGCCTTCAACGATTTTATAAGGGTCAAAGCCCTTTGCCTGGCAGATTTCTCTGCACTCTTCAATAGAATTGATACCGTACTCGCCGAGAACAGCAAGGATTTGCTTTTCTCTTCTCTCATATGATTCAAATAAAGCCATTACACAAATCCTCCTTATTCCTTACGCGGGTCAATAACTCTTACTGCGTCGTCAACTCTGCCGTACTGGCCCTGAGCCTTTTCAAAAGCAGTGTTAGCGTCGTCGCCTGCCTTAATGAAGTCCATCATCTTGCCGAAGTTAACAAACTTGTAGCCGATAATCTGGTCGTCCTCATCAAGTGCAATGCCTGTGATATAGCCGTCTGTCATCTCAAGATAACGCGGGCCCTTCTTAAGTGTGCCGTAAAGCGTGCCAACCTGTGAGCGAAGACCCTTGCCAAGATCCTCAAGGCCTGCGCCGACAACAAGACCGCCCTCTGAGAATGCGCTCTGCGTTCTGCCGTAAACAATCTGAAGGAACAGCTCTCTCATTGCGGTGTTGATAGCATCGCAAACAAGGTCTGTGTTAAGCGCCTCAAGAATGGTTCTGCCCGGAAGGATTTCGGAAGCCATAGCCGCAGAATGTGTCATACCTGAGCAGCCGATTGTTTCAACAAGCGCTTCCTGAATAATGCCGTCCTTAACATTAAGGGTCAGCTTACAGCAGCCCTGCTGAGGTGCACACCAGCCGATGCCGTGGGTGAAGCCGGAAATATCCTTGATTTCCTTTGCCTTAACCCACTTTGCCTCCTCCGGAATCGGAGCAGCGCCGTGAGCAACGCCCTGTGCAACGGGGCACATCATTTCAACTTCATGTGAATAAATCATTTCGTTTACTCCTTTGTTTTAGTTAATATAAAATAATTTATACCGCATATATTATATATAATTCGCTCCGCTTGTTCAAGAGGAAAAATTAATTTTAAGCATATTGTAAATATTTTCGCCGTAAAAAAGGGAAATTATTACGGCTTTGTAAAATTCAATTGATTGCTATTGACAGTCAGATGAACTTGTGATATAATCAGATAAACTTGAAAGGAGGGGAGTATATGCCTGAGAATTATATACCGGGCACTACGCTGCCGTATTCTGAACAAAGCGGGATGTTTGCAATGTTTATTCCGCTGATAAGAGCAACAGACGGGCTTACGCTCAGTCAGGTTTGTTCAATCACGGGGCTGGAGGCTTCAACAATTCAGAATTGGGTAAAGCGCGGCTTCGTTGCACGCCCGATTCAAAAGAAATACCACGAAAGGCAGCTTGCAAGAATTCTTTTGATTTCCTCCCTGCGTGAGAGTATGCGCCTTGAAAGCATAGGCGAGCTTATGGCTGTGATTAACGGCAGCGCGGATGATGAAAGCGATGATATAATTTCAGAGGAAAGGCTTTATGACTATTTTTGTGAAACAATTAAGCAGAAGAACGTCAGCGCGCTTATGCCCGATGAAATTCCGAGCCTTGTTGAAAGGGTGGTTTCCGACTATTCCTCAACGGCTGAAAATGCAGGGGAAAGGCTTAAATCAGCATTAACGGTTATGGTTTATGCCCACACCGCCGCTGAATATAAACAGCGCGCGGAAAAGATGTTTAAAGAGATGAGAACCTTATAAAAGGTCAAAAGGAGAAAGATGAAAGTAAATTCAGTAAACACAAATGAAATGGTTATGCCGAAGTCGGCAAAGAAAATAGCGTCAGTAATTGCAGTTACGCTTGCACTGCTTATTGTGCTTGCCAACACGTTTGTAATCGTTGACGCAGGCCACACGGGCGTAGTTGTTACGCTCGGTAAGGTTAACGAGGGCGTTTTGCAGGAGGGCATCCACGCAAAAATCCCATTCGTTCAGAAGGTTGTTAAAATTGACAACCG
>CAJOJV010000031.1:30168-37000 GCA_905234995.1 uncultured Eubacterium sp.
TCAAAGGATTTGCAAAGCGTTAACACCGTGCTTGCAATCAACTACCGCGTTGATACCTCAAAGAGCTACAGCATTTATAAGAACATCGGCGCGGATTATGAAACTGTGCTCGTCGTTCCCGCGGTTAACGAGGTTTTGAAGGCGATTACCGCAACCTACACCGCGGAGGAGAGCGTAACGAATCGTGTGCTGATTTCGGAAGGGCTCGTAACGGGGCTGAATGAAAAGCTCAACAGCATCGGTCTTTACGTAACGGACGTAAATATTATTGATTTTGATTTCTCGGAGGCGTTCATAAACGCAATTGAGGAAAAGCAGGTTGCACAGCAGCAGCTTTTAAAGGCTGAAACGGAAAAGCAAACCGCAATCACAAACGCGGAGGCTGAGGCGGAGGCAATCAAAATCAGGGCTCAGGGCGAGGCGGAGGCAAACCGGCTTATCAGCCAGTCGCTGACCGCCGCAGTAATTGAAAATAAAAAGATTGAAAAGTGGAACGGCGAGCTTCCCAAGGTTACGGGCGGCACGGGCAACATAATTGATTTCGGCAGCTTACTGACTGCCGCTGAATAAAGGAGAAAATATATGATTTGTGTAACAACACCAACCGTTCAGAACGGAACGATTATTGAGTACAAGGGCATCGTTTTCGGCGAGGTTATCGAGGGCGTAAACTTCATTAAGGATTTCGGCGCCTCGCTCAGAAATCTCGTCGGCGGTCGCTCACAGGGCTACGAGGAGGAGCTTATCCGCGCTCGTCAGGAGGCGCTTGCAGAGATGGAGCAGCGTGCAATGCAGATGGGCGCAAACGCCGTAGTCGGCGTTAAGGTTGATTATGAAACCCTCGGAGAAGGCGGCACTATGCTGATGGTATCCGCCTCCGGCACCGCGGTTGTGATTCAGGGTTAAACTTGAGTTTGTCGGTGGCGTTTCAGGAAGTACGAACCTATACAATTGTAGGGAACGACGACCTCGGCGTTTCGTTAAAAGATGACAGGGGACCGTCCCCTGTCATCTAAATTGGAGATTTTTTAAATGGAGAAAATATTTATATCATCTCTTACGGAGTATATTATTCGTTATTCAGCGCTGTTTGTTGTGGCTATGGCAATAACTATCGGATATATGATTATCAGAAAACGGAAAAACAAAATAACAAAAACCGAAAAAATCATTTGCGGTGTTTTGATTGTCGGTTTTATTGCAATTGAAACTTTGGCTGTTTGGCCCGCTGTGCAGGACATTAAAAATATGCCGGATTCCGTTGAAAAGGTTGAATTTGTAACGGCATACAGACAGTCCGGAGATACCAATGAATCAAAAAATGATAATCTAATCGGAACACCCGTAACGGTGGAACTAAGCGATGGTTCAAAGCTGTTTTTAACCGCTGTTGATTATTTCCCTGTAAGTATTGACGATTCGGTTTTATATTATGCCGAAAACACACAACTGATTGTTTCCTATGAAGGCGCTAACAACGATAACCGATAAAAAAAGATGACAGGGGACAGACCCCTGTCATCTCTCCCTTAAATTAACAGGAGTTAATGTAGATATGGATTATTATTTATACATCACAACTCTGATTTTTTCGTTTCCGTTGAGTTTGCTGTGGATAATAACACTGATCTATAAAGCTATAGTAAACAGAAATCAAGCATTTAATCACGAATGGCAGAATTCAGGCATCAGCGTAGAAATAAAAGGAAACCATGTAATGCTTATCGGAATTTTTTTGATATTAGATTTTTCTATGGTAATAAGGTTCTTTGCAGGCAATAAACTGTATTCGGCTTTTGCTTTAATTGCTTTAAGCATTGTTATGATAGGATTAGTCATATATTTTTACTACAATCACTTAATAACAACAAAGAGCCTTGAAAAAGAAAAACGAAGTAAATATTTAAAAATTCGCACCTGCTCATCAATAGTTGCCACAGCTTTTTTGGCGGCTTTAGATATAGTATCAATTATTTGTTTTGAGTTGTGTGTGTAAAGGTTTTGTTGATATAAAGCATATAAGCAAAACGAGAAACACTTTTGCCTCCCTTGTGTAAAGGAAAGTGGGTGCCGCAAGGCACTCGGAGGGATTGTTACAACCCCTCAGTTTCGTCGCTTTGCTCCTCAACGGCTTGCTGATGGTATCCGTAACCGGCACCGCGGTTGTGATTCAGGGATAAACTTGAGTTTGGCGATGTGTTCCTGTTACGCCCCGACAAATCCCAATTTGTATAAATCAAATGAAGCAGGCGGACAGGGCTTTGACCGACAAATAGTTATTTGCACAAAAGCAAAAGAAGCAGGGAGAAATCCCTGCTTCAATTTTAATGTTATGTTTTAATTGCTCACTCAGATTACTGCTGGGGGCCGTTGAGGGCGTTGCGAAGCTGAGAGGTTCTGTCCTTCTTCGGCTTGTACGCCGGCGGGTTCTTAAGCTTCTTAACGAGGCTGCCGTTTTTCGCGGTAATCTTGTTAATTTCGTGCACGGGGTTTGCCATATACTCCGTCATATATTTATCCGCAACCGCCATCATCTGCGGGTCGTTTTTCATTTCGCCCAGGATGGTAACGCCGATGATGTCCTGCACCTCGTTAGTGCCGTCCTCATAAACCTCGCCAAGCATTTTGAAAAGCTTTTTCTGCTCAGTCTCGTCGCCGTTTTTGATTACGTCAAGCACCTTTGCGTTGCCGATTTCGGTGAAAAAGGTTTCGGGCAGAAATTCGCCGTATTTTGCAATGTTCTGCTTAATGTCGTTTTTGAACTCGGGGTAAAGCACGCCGAAACGGTTTGCAAGCGAATCTGTGTCATAATTCACGCTGCCGCTCTTTGCCTTTGAGCGCGAAACGGCCTTGGGCATTTTAACCTTTTCAAGGTCAACCTGCTTTCTTGCGCCGAAAAGGCCCGTGATTTCCTCCGCAATTTCGTTTGCGGCTGATTTGCAATCCCTGTCGGTAACCGAGTTAATTTCAAAAAGTGATTTTGAAAGCGTTTCAAATTTCGTATCATTGCCCTGCCAGTCGTAGGAAACGTCAAGGTAAAGCACGTCGTTATCCGCATTATGGTAAACCTTAAATGCGCCCTTTTCGCCGTTATATACAATCGAGCCGTCGTCGGTTTTAACTGCGGTAAAGCCAAGCTCTGCAGCTTGCGGCTCAAGCGTTTTGCTGATTAAATTAAAAGCATTGTTTAATTCCATAAGAATAACTCCTGTCCTAATAATCCATAGTATTATAACACCACTTTCAAAAATTCTCAACCATTAATTATAATATTTTTATAATAATCATATTTATTTCTGGTTGAATTAATTGTTTTGTTATGATACAATATAGCGAAAATGAAAAGCATTGCAACCTTATGAGGTGATTTTCAATGGATAAAAAGACGATTGGCATATTATTCGGCGGCGTTTCGTCAGAGCATGATGTAAGCACGGTTTCCGCCAAGGGCATAATTTCTAATATTGATAAGGAAAAGTATAATCTCGTTCTGCTGGGTATTACCAAAGAGGGCGAGTGGTATCTTTTTGACGATGACGTTGAGCTTCTGCCAAACGATAAGTGGCTTCAGTCCACAAGCATTAAAAAGGCTGTCATTTCACCGGACACTTCCGTTCACGGAGTTGTGTGCGAGGACGGAACTACGATAAGGCTTGATGCGGTTTTCCCGGTGCTTCACGGTAAGAACGGGGAGGACGGCACCGTTCAGGGGCTTCTCCAGCTTGCTCAGATTCCGTTCGTGGGTCCTAACGCAACTGCCTCGGGCGTTTGTATGGATAAGTCAATCACAAATTCCGTCGCGGATGCTTACGGCATTGAGCAGGCAGCATGGCTTTCCTTCACAAGATATCAGTATGAAAAAGCGCCGCAGCAGTGCCTTACTCAAACGCTTGAAAAGCTCGGCACTCCCGTTTTCGTTAAGCCTGCAAATGCCGGCTCCTCCGTCGGTGTTTCAAAGGCTACGAACGAGGCAGAGCTTGCCCGTGCGTTTGACATTGCTTTTGCAGAGGACAGCCGCATCGTTATTGAGGAATTTATTGACGGCTTTGAGGTTGAATGCGCCGTGCTCGGTAATGACGAGCCGATAACCGGCGAGGTAGGGCAGATACTTGCCGCCGCAGAGTTTTATGATTACGATGCAAAGTACAATAACCCCGCTTCGCAGACGGTTATTCCCGCAAACATTCCTGCTGAAAAGAGGCAGGAGGTTCAGGAAAAAGCAATTACTGCATTTAAGGCAATGGGCTGCGAGGGTATGAGCCGCTGCGATTTCTTTGTTGAAAAGGAAACGGGCAGAGTGCTCCTCAATGAAATTAACACAATTCCTGGGCAGACTCCGATTAGTATGTATCCCAAAATGTTTGAGGCAGCAGGCGTTCCCTATTCCGAGCTTATAGACCGCCTGATTAACCTTGCTCTTGAAAGAGGGGGTATTATCTGATGGATAAAAGGCCAATCGGAATTTTTGATTCGGGGCTCGGCGGGCTTTCCGCCGTCAAGGCGGTGCTTGAGCTGCTCCCGAATGAGGATATCGTTTATTTCGGCGACACTGCTCGCGTGCCCTACGGCTCACGCAGCAATGAAACCATTGAAAAATTTGCAAAAGAGGATATTGCTTTTTTGCAGCAGTTTGATTGCAAGCTGATTATGGCAGCCTGCGGCACGGTTTCCTCCGTTGCAACGAAGGCAACCTCAGAGATTTCGGAACCGTTTATCGGAGTGGTTAAGCCCGCTTCAAAGGCTGCTGCAAGGGCAACCCGAAACGGCGTAATCGGCGTTATGGGCACTGCTGCAACCATTAACAGCGGCTCATACGTTAAAGAAATTTCAAAGATTAATCCCGATACAAGGGTGCTCGGCGTTTCCTGCCCGCTTCTTGTAACCCTTGTTGAAAACAACTGGATTGATGAGGATAATTATATCGCCCGCGAAATTATTAAGCGCTATATTGCGCCGCTGACGGAGCAGGGGGCGGATACGATTATTCTCGGCTGCACGCATTTTCCGCATCTTGCGCCGATTATTCAGAGCGTTGCGGGCGAGGATGTTGTGCTGATTGATACGGGGCTTGAAGCTGCGCGCGAGGCAAAGGAGATTTTGCAGCGGCAGGATATGGAAAACTCTGCTGAGAATAACGCAGCCGCGCATTATTACGTTTCAGACAAAACGCAGAATTTCTCAGCAATCGCACAGACTCTGCTTGGCAGAGATATTTCGGGCGAAATCACATTTATGAATGTTAAAGACAGATTATGATTAATAAGGTTTTAATTGAGATTAAGGGCACTCAGCGTTACGGGCTTGATAAAGAGGTTATCGAAATGGCAACCGTCGGCACAATCAGGGATAACGGCAGTGCATACATAATTAAATATAATGAGGAGCAGGAACCTCCCGAACAGCCGAATAAGGTCACCCTTATGGTTATGAAGGATGAAAGCTCGGTTGAGCTTACCCGTTCGGGCGGAGTTAATTCCGTGCTCTTTATTGAAAAGGGCAGCCGCCATCTTTGCCGCTATGCCTCGGAGGTGGGCGATATGCTCATCGGCGTTCACGGCAGGGATGTTGAAATTGCGCTTGATGAGCGTGCGTGCGGCAGTATTGCCTTTAAATATGATATTGATATTAACAGCTCCGTAACCTCGCAAAATACGGTTGAGCTCAGTATCACTCAAAGACAATTGAATTAAAACTAAGGAGAAACAAAATGTCCTTATTGGTTAAAGAAACACAGCAGGAATTAAGAAGAAGGATTATTGAAGCTCTCGGCAGAGCAGTTGCAAATGAGCAGCTTCCCGCAGAGCCCATTCCGGATTTCAATATTGAAAAGCCGTCAAACAGCGCGAACGGCGATTTTTCCGCAAACGTTGCGCTTGCGGGCGCAAAGGCTTTCAAAATGCCTCCGCGCGCAATTGCACAGGCGGTTGTTGATAATTTTGATTTGCAGGGATCGCTCTTTGAAAGGGTTGAGATTGCAGGTCCCGGCTTCCTTAATTTCTATCTTTCACAGCAGTATTATTCAGAGATAATTAAAGATATTGCCGCAAAAGGCGATGCTTACGGCAAGTCCGATTTCGGCAAGGGCAAAAGCGTAATTGTTGAATTCGTTTCCGCCAATCCCACGGGCCCGATGCATATCGGTAACGCAAGGGGCGGCGCAATCGGCGATTGCCTTGCCTCCGTGCTTGAATATGCGGGCTATGACGTTGCGCGCGAGTTCTATGTTAACGACGCAGGCAATCAGATTGAAAAATTCGGAATTTCGCTTGAGGCAAGATATCTCCAGCTTTATAAGGACGGCGTTGAGCTGCCCGAGGATGCTTATCACGGCGCCGATATCACGGAGCACGCCAAGGCGTTTGCAGAGAAGTTCGGCGATAAATACGTTGAATGTGAAAGCGAGAAAAGAAAGGCGGCACTCGTTGCCTTTGCGCTTCCCAAGAATATTGAGGGGCTGGAGCGCGATTTGCTTTCCTATCGCATCAAATATGATAATTGGTTTAAGGAAAGCACGCTGCACAACAACGGCGCGGTTACCGAGATTATTGAAAAGTTCAAGTCCCTCGGCGTAACCTATGAGCAGGACGGCGCACTCTGGTTCAAGGCTTCCGAATTCGGCAACGATAAGGACGTCGTGCTCATCCGCGCAAACGGCATTCCAACCTATATCGTGCCCGATATTGCTTATCATTATAATAAGCTTGAAACCCGCGGCTTCACCAAAGCGGTTGACGTTCTCGGCGCAGACCATCACGGCTATGTGCCCAGAATGAAAGCGGCTCTTAAGGCACTCGGTATTGACGATAACAGGCTTGATTGCGTAATTATGCAG
>CAJOJV010000032.1 GCA_905234995.1 uncultured Eubacterium sp.
GAGCGTGTTTCAATGCCTGATTTTGATATTGATTTCTGCTATGAGCGCAGGCAGGAGGTTATTGATTACGTAACCGAAAAATACGGCGAGGATCACGTCGCGCAGATCGTAACCTTCGGCACGCTGCAGACAAGGGCTGCAATCCGCGATGTCGGCAGGGTTATGGGGCTTCCTTATGCTTCCGTTGATGCGGTTGCAAAGCTTGTGCCGAATGATTTTAAAATCACGATTGATGATGCCGTTAATAAATCTAAGGAGCTTCGCGCGCTTATTGATGAAAGTCCCGCCGTTGCAGAGCTTATCGAAACAGCGCGTAAGGTTGAGGGTATGCCGCGCAACACCTCAACTCACGCGGCAGGCGTTGTTATTACTCACGACCCCGTTTCAACCTACGTGCCCCTTGCAACCAACGACGGCTTGATTGTAACGCAGTATGTTATGACCGCGCTTGAGGAGCTCGGTCTTCTTAAAATGGATTTTCTCGGGCTTCGTACGCTTACGGTTATTAACGACGCCGCAAAGCAGGCGGGCGTTGATATAGACGGCATTTCAATTGATGACCCCGAGGTTTATAAAATCTTTGCCAACGGGCAGACAGAGGGCATCTTTCAGTTTGAATCCGGCGGAATGAAGCAGATGCTTATGAATCTGAAGCCTACTAAGCTTGAGCATTTAATTGCCGCAAATTCGCTTTACCGCCCGGGTCCCGCCAAGCAGATAGACACCTTTATTGAAAACTCACATCATCCCGAAAGGGTGCATTATGCAACTCCGCTTCTGAAGCCTATTTTGGAGGATACCTTCGGCTGCATCGTTTATCAGGAGCAGGTAATGCAGATATTCCGTGCGCTTGCAGGTTACTCCTACGGCAGAGCGGACGTCGTTCGCCGTGCAATGAGTAAAAAGAAGCACGACGTGCTTGAGGCTGAGCGCAAAACCTTCCTTGACGGCTGCGCCGAAAGGGGAGTGGACGCTCAAACCGCAACTGCTCTTTTTGACCAAATCAGTGAGTTTTCAAAGTACGCCTTCAATAAATCTCACGCCGCCTGCTATTCGCTTGTGGCATACAGAACGGCGTATTTAAAGCGCTATTATCCCGCACCCTTTATGGCTGCGCTCTTAACCTCCGTGCTTGATTCCTCTAATAAGGTTGCAAGGTATATTGCGGAATGTAAGCGTATGGGGCTTCGCCTTGCCGTGCCCGACGTTAACACCTCAATGAAGGGCTTTTCGGCAAACGGAAACGTAATTAATTACGGGCTTTTGGGTATCAAAAACCTCGGCTCTGAGTTCATAAACGATATTATTCGCGAGCGTGAAAACGGCGCTTATAAGGATTTGTTTGATTTCTGCTCACGCCTGCAAACGAGCCATTTTAACCGCCGCGCGGTTGAAAGCCTGATTCGATCGGGCGCGCTTGATTCTCTCGGCGCAAACCGCCGCCAGATGCTGCAGGCGCTTCCCGCGCTCGTCAGCAATCTTGAGGATTACCGCCGCAAAACGATGTACGGCCAGGTCGGCTTCTTCGATTTGGGCAATGACGATAATTCCTTCGGCATTGATTTTGAGCTTCCCGCGGTTGATGAATTCCCGAAGGCGGAGCTCCTCAAAATGGAAAAGGAAATGACGGGGCTTTATCTCTCAGGGCATCCGCTTGATAAGTACGAGGATATTATTCAGTCCCTCGGCTATGCCCGCACGGCAGAGCTTCTGGAGGCGGGCAAATCCGAAATGGCTGCCTTTGCGGATGGGGATTTTGTTTCGCTTGCAGGCATAATCAGCGGCATAACAATTAAGCAAACCCGAAACGGGCAGAATATGGCTTTCGTAACCGTTGAGGATATGCTCGGCTCAATTGAAATCGTCGTTTTCCCGAAGGTGCTTGAGCAGTATAATCAGTATATTTCAAGCGGCGGCGTAATAACCGTTTTCGGCACGCTCTCCGTTGAGGAGGAAAAGGACGCCAAGGTGCTTGCAAACGTCATAAGCGGAGCGCCCGATAAAAGCAGCAAGCCCGCAGTTAAAAATAAAAAGTATTCGTATAAATCCGAAAAGGCAAAGCAAAAGCCCGAAACGGATAATAAGCCGGAGCCTCAGCATAAAAGCAAGCGCCGCGGGCTGTTTCTCCGTTTCTCCTCAGCAAGCGATGAAAGAATTGAAAAGGCAAGGATTATCACCTCAATTTTTGACGGCGATTTGCCGCTTTATTTCTATTATCTTGATGAGAAAAGGTATGACCCTCAGCCCCGCGAGTGCTTCGTTGAGGTTAATCAAACGATGCTTTCTCAGCTTGAAAAGCTGCTCGGCAGCGATAACGTTGCGGCCATTTATTAATGGGCTTGACAATTTGTCGCATTTTGTTTAGAATAATAATTCAAATAATATATTAATTAAGTTGATTTGCCTTTGATTATGTCAAACGGCGGAAAGGCTATGGTGATTATTATGAAAACTATTGCAGTATTAACAAGCGGCGGCGACGCTCCCGGTATGAACGCTGCGGTTCGTGCAGTTGTAAGAACGGCTTGCGTAAACGATATCAAGGTTCTCGGCGTTGTCAGAGGTTATAACGGTCTTATCAACGGCGATTTCGTTGAGCTTGATCTCCGTTCCGTTTCAGATATTATTCATCGCGGCGGCACTAAGCTTTACAGTGCCCGTTCAGCAGAATTTGCAACGGAAGAGGGTATGCGTAAGGCAATCCGCACCTGCAAGGAATACGGCATTGAGGGCGTCGTTGTTATCGGCGGTGACGGCTCCTTCAGAGGCGCACGCGATTTATCTGAAAGGGGAATTCCCTGCGTAGGTATTCCGGGCACGATTGATAACGATATCGCTTGCTGCGATTACACCATCGGTTATGACACCTGCCTTAACACGATTATGGATTGCGTTGACCGCGTGCGTGACACCACCGAGTCTCACGACCGCTGTACCGTTGTTGAGGTTATGGGCAGAAGAGCAGGCTATCTTGCGCTTAACGCAGGCATTGCCGTAGGCGCTACCTCAATTCTTATTCCCGAGATTGATTTTGACATTCAGAAGGATGTTATTGAAAGAATGCAGAGAACGCAGCGCACCGATAAAAAGCACTTCCTCGTTGTTGTTGCAGAGGGTGTCGGCGTAGACGTAACGGAGCTTGCTAAGGAAATTCAGGCTCAGACGGGCGTTGAATCCCGCGCCTGCATTCTCGGTCATATTCAGCGCGGCGGTTCGCCGACCGTTCAGGATAGAGTTATGGCAACCCGTATGGGTCATTATGCAGTTAAGGAGCTGCTTATGAAGAATATCGGCAACCGCGTAGTTGCTGCCAAGAAGGGCGACGTTGTGGATTACGATATCTTTGAAGCGCTCAATATGGAAAAGCATATTGACGAGGAATTATATCAGGTTGCGCTTGACGTTTCAATTTAACAAAAATGCTTGGGAGGGCTTCACGCCCTCCCGTTTTCTTTTAAAATAATGCGGGGCGCTGAGGTCATCGCCCCCTACGCTGATTGCTGTTAGGTATTTCGTAGGTGAGGGTCTCCGTGCCCTCCCGTTTTAAAAAAAAAATGCGGTGCGCTGAGGGCATCGCCCCTAACGCTGATTGCTGTTACGTGCTTCGTAGGGGATGACGACCTCGGCATCCCGCTTTTTTTGCAAATTTTTCAATTATTAATAATTGCCTTTTTTGCCAACAATACTTTAAGGTGATTATTGTGAAGATAATTAAAAATTCAATCCGTGTGTTAACCGCCGTGCTTGCGGCTTTTGTTGCCGTCATCTTCGGCTTCATTATTTATGCTGATGACGCGCTTCCCGATAAGGTCTACGTGCAGGGCGGCAGAGCGGCGTTTTATAATCTTTTCACGCTTGACGGCGGCAGTGAGGAAAGCGTTGATTATCAGTCAGCGCAGCGCGTTTCGGAGGAAAAGCAGGAGCTTATGCTCCTCGGCGTAATTCCCGTAAATGAAAAAGCCGTCGTGCAGCAAAACAGTCAGACTGTTCAGGTTTCGGGCAGCTCCTTTGGCATTAAGCTTTACACTAACGGCGTAATCGTCGTCGGCACGCGGGATATAGCCGTTAACGGCAAAACGGTTAATCCCTCAAAGGAAGCGGGCATTCTGATTGGCGACGTTATCGTTTCAATCAATTCAAAAAAGGTTTTTGAATCCTCGCAGGTTGAGGATATTCTTAACGATAATAACGGCGAAAGCTATGAAATCAAGGTTAACAGGGACGGCAGACTGCAGACGCTCACGTTAACTCCCGTTTACGTTGATAATGAGGACTGTTATAAAGCGGGTATGTGGGTGCGCGATTCAACGGCGGGTATAGGCACGATAACGTTTTTTGATGAAAGCAGCGGCATAATGGCTGCTCTCGGGCATCCGATAACTGACGTGGATACGGGAGAAATTATGCCTCTCTTAAACGGTGAGGCGGTTGAAACTAAGGTCACCTCCGTAATTAAATCCTCGGGTGCGGAAACGGGCTCAATCTGCTGTGATTTTCTCAAAACGAAGCTTGCAAGCCTTGATGATAACACACATTACGGCGTTTACGGCAGATATACTCAAAGCGTTGATTTATCCTCCTGCAGCCCATATCAGATTGCGCTTCCTCAGGAGGCTGAGCGCGGCTTCTGCCAGATTTTAACAACGATTGATGAAAGCGGACCTCAGCTGTTTTCTGCAGAAATCACAAGGATTTATTATAACGATGAGGAAAAGAATATGGTTATCAGAATAACGGACGACGCGCTGATTGAGCAAACGGGCGGCATCGTGCAGGGTATGAGCGGCACTCCTATTATTCAGAACGGCAAGCTCATCGGCGCCATCACTCACGTTATTATCAATAATCCGCTAAAGGGCTATGCGGTTTTTGCCCACACGATGCTTGAGCAATGCGACGAATAAATAATGTAAAATATTTAATATATGTTTGATTATAAGTAAATTATATGTTATATTAAAGCTATAATGGAAAAGTCTGTAAAATTGTGATTTTTCTAACTTACGGAGGATGCTATGGATATTCTGGTTTCTGTAATAATTCCGATTTATAATGCTGAAAAATATCTGCCCGAATGTCTTGACAGCCTGCTTGCCCAAACGCTTTCGGATATTGAAATTATCTGCGTTGACGATGGCTCAACCGATAATTCAATGCAGGTGCTTGAGGCTTATCAGAAGCAGGATTACCGTGTTAAAATCTGCGCGCAGAAAAATGCGGGCGCAGGCGCAGCGCGCAACAAGGGCTTAACCTATGCAAACGGAAAATACGTTTATTTCTTTGATGCGGACGATATTGCAAACGAATCCCTGCTTGAGCTTGCGTATAACAGGGCGGAGGAAACGGGCGCGGATATCGTCGCCTTCAACGGCAGCACCTTCACTGATGACGATATTAAAACCGCCAAGCCGAAGCAGGGCTTTTCAAAGGGCAGCGTCGGAAGCGTTGGCGAGGTGTTCTCTTATGCGGATTATCCGCAGAGCATTCTCAGCATTGTTAACGTTGTTCCGTGGAACAAGCTTATTCTGCGCTCCTTGATTCTTGAATCGGGCGTCAGGTTTGAGGAGATATCCTCAACCAACGATATCACCTTCTGCGCCGTTCTGGCAGCTAATGCAAAGAAAATTGCACTTCTTGATAAAAGCCTGATGTATTACCGTCTCGGGCATTCGGGAACGGTTTCTTCAACCAAAACAAAGAATTTGCGAAACGTTATTACCGCGGTTGAAAGCGTTATAACTCAGGTCGGCGCGCTTGATTATTCCGAGGAAATCATGCCCTCGCTTATGCGCTTTGTGATTGACAATTACATATTTGCGTTTTTAAGCTACACGGATGATTTCGCTTCCGATATCTCAAAGGATTATTATAATTTCATCCACGAGCGCTTTAATTCGAAGCTTTTTGCGGATTATAAGGAGGAATATCTTCCTTCCGTCAGGCTGAGAAAGCTTTTTCAGACGGTTAAGGAAACCTCCTATGAGGATATGCTTGCGCTCAGAAGCAGGCAGCTCGTTGTTTCGATGACGACTTATCCTAAGCGAATTTCAACGATTCATCAGGTGGTTGATAATATCGCCCGCCAGACCAAAAAGGCGGATGCCGTTTTCCTCTGGCTTGCAAGGGAGCAGTTCCCGAACGGCGAGGCTGATTTGCCGCAGGAGCTTCTTTCAAGGCAGGAGCAGGGCTTGGTTGAAATCCGCTGGTGCGATGAGGATATCCGTTCGCATAAAAAGTATTTTTACGTTATGCAGGAATTTCCCGAGGCGCTCATCGTCACGGTGGACGACGATTTGATTTACCCCGATAATCTCATTCAGACGCTCTATGAGTGCTATCTCTGCAATCCGAGCTGCGTTTCGGCTATGCGCGCCCACGTTGAAATTATCAATTTCCAGAAGCCGGGCGAGCTCATTCCGTATGAATTATGGCTTCCCGAATACAGGGATAAAATCTTTGAGCCGTCAATGCAGCTCTTTGCAACAAGCGGCGCGGGCACGCTTTATCCGCCGCACGTGCTTGATAAACGTGTTTTCAATAAGGAAAAGTTTCTTGAGCTTTGCCCGCTTGCGGATGACGTTTGGCTCAATATTATGCAGCTTGTAAACGGCACGCCGACGGTGGTTGCTCACGATAATTATTTTCTGCACATCATCGGCGGCACTCAGGAAACGACTCTGTTTGATGAAAACGTCGGCAGCGGCAAAAATGATATTCAGTTTGCCGCGGTGCGCGAATGGATGAAGGCTGAGTGCGGCGAGGATATCGTTTATAAGAGCTTAACCGAAAGCAAGCTCCCGCTCAATCTTGCGGATTATAACGTCTTTTCCGAATATCTCATTTTCCTTCATAACACCGAAAAGCAGCTTCGCAGAAAGCTTGCGCAGTCCAATAAGGAAAAGACAGAAACTAACAAAAAGCTTAAAATGGCTTATTCGGAAAAATCCGAGCTTAAGCAGAAGCTCATTCAGACCTATGAGGAAAAGGCTGAAAGGGGCGTAGAGCTGCAAAAGCTTCAGCAGAAATATGACAGCCTTAATGCAGCTCATAAAAGATATAAAGCAGTTGCAAAGCGTTCTCTCGTTTTCAGAACGGAGTATTATGCTTACAGAAAGCTTAAAAGCCATAAAGGAAAGAAATAATTATTAAAAACAAAGGATTTTAAATGTTATGAAAAAGAAACTCAGCGAAAAGCAATTAACCTTTTTATCGGTTATTGCATCATTTTTAATTCCGTTTTTTGTAATGTGCGTGATTTATAAGCTCAGGCACATTGCGCCCTTTGGCGATACCTCAATCCTGATTTGGGATTCAAAGCTGCAGTATAAGGATTATTTCGGCTACTTATGGGATGTGCTTCACGGCAAGGCAAGCCTTGAATATTCGGCTTCAAAATCCCTCGGCGGTCAGACCATTGGTCTGGTTACTTATTACTTAACCTGCCCGCTCAATCTCCTTGTTTATTTCTTTAAGAAGTCACAGATTGCGCTTTTCCTCTCGCTTGAAACGCTGATTAAAACAGCCTTCGGCGGCTTGACTGCGGCGTATTTTGTCAGAAAGAGATACAATGTTTCAGCGCTTTGGAGCGTGATTCTCTCCGTTTGCTATGCGCTTATGGAGTACAGCGTTGTTTACGGCAGAAATCTTATGTGGCTTGACGGCGTGGTAATCCTTCCGATTGCCTGCCTCGGCGTTTATGAGCTGCTTTATAACAACAAAAAGCTGATGCTTTTCTTCGGCGTATTTATTGCAATTTTCTCAAACTGGTATGCCGGCTTTATGGTTTGCCTTATGACCGGCTTCTATTTCCTGTTTGAGCTTGTGCTTAAATATGATTTTAAGGATGTTGCAAACCTTAAGAAAACAATTCTTTCCGCCTTTGCGGATGCCGTTAAGGTCGGCGCGGATATGGTGCTCGGCGTGCTTGCAAGCGGAGCGCTGCTCGTTCCCGCATTAACCTCTCTCGTTGGCGGCAAGGCAAAGCTTGATTTGCTCCACAGAACTATTAATATGGGTCTCCTTGAAACTTTCAAGGGCTTTGCAATCAATGCTAATTTTAACGACAGAACTGCACCCCTGCTTTACTGCGGCTCAATAATGCTCGTGCTCTCGGTTTACTTCCTTTTCTGCAAAAAGGAGGACTTTAAGCTCAGAATATGCAGCGCCGTTTTTCAGCTTCGTATTTGATGAGCTGAATATTATGTGGACTGCGTTCGTTAAAAGCAATTCCTATTATTTCAGATGGTCGTTCACCTTTGGCTTTTTAATGCTTATGCTGGCTTCAATGGGCGTTAAATCCATCTATGAAAAGGGGATTGACAGGGCGTCCGCTTTAAAGGCTTTAGCCGCGGTCGTTGCCGTTTTTGCAGTCGTTGATATCAACGAGCTGTTTTACGGCAGATTCGGCGCTTATGCAACGCTGTTCGTTATTATCTGTTATTTCATTGCTGTGCTTGTTATCGGCTCTCTTAAGGATAAAAAGTCGCTCAGGGCGCTCTGCGTGCTTATCGTATTGGTGCTGACCGTAGGCGAGCTCACCGTAAACGGCTATCACGATTTCAATAAGTATAAGGACAGCGAATCAAATTATGCCACCTTCGTTGAGCAGATGGAGCCCGTGCTGAATGAAATTAAGGAGAAGGATGATTCCTTCTACCGCCTTGAAAAGCATTCAACCTATCTCAATCTCGTTGAGCGTGACGTTGCAAACAGCGAAAGCTTCCTTTTCAACTATAACGGCATTGAAAATTATACCTCAACCTACGATCCGAACGTTGACGTATTCTTCGGCGTTATGGGATATTCGGATTCAACCTACGTTCCTGATGACGATTCCTTTGACGAGGTACCTTTCCCGACGGACGTTTACTGGAACAGCCCGATGCTTCTTATGGATTCAATCCTCGGAATCAAGTATCAGATTCTTGAAAGCAAAACGGCAGGGCTTAAAGAGGCGGAGCTTGAAGCAACCGTGCCAATGGATATGACGGTTTATGAAAATCAGTATGCGCTGCCGCTTGCATATAACGTTTCCGCTGCGTTTGACAGCGAGATAATCTATGACAGAAATCCGTTCGTTAATCAGGAAAAATTCCTTGATGCCATCCTCGGAAAGGAAGCAAACGCGTATGTAAACCTTGATTATACGCTGCAAAGCTATGAGAACAAGGTTGAAACCTATATTGCAACCGCCGCCGTTGACGGACCGCTTTATTTCTATACGGACGGCTCCGATATCCACGAGGAGCTCCATAATTCCAACTGCGCCGTTTTCATCAACGGTCAGCACGTGCAGCCGGTTTGCAGGCGTTTTGAAATGAATGCCGTTTACCTCGGCAATTTCAAAAAGGGTGAAACGGTAACCGTCGGCGTAAAGCATTATTCATCGGATAAGTCGGAGCATAATATTTATCTTGCTCAGCTTGATATGGATGCATTTGAGCAGGCGATTAATGAGATTAATTCTGCAAGCTCAACAGACCTCAATATTGACGGTAATAAGGTTTCGGGAACTTATACGACCGATACCGCCTCAACCGTAATGATAACCCTGCCTTATACTGACGGCTGGAGCATTTACGTTGACGGCAAAAAGGTTGAGTATAAGGAGCTCGGCAATATCTTCATCGGTATTGACCTTGATGCGGGCACTCACGAAATCTCAATGGTTTATACAACCCTGCATAAGAATGCGGGCATCGCCGCTTCCTTTATCGGCTTTGCAGGCTTCGCAGCCTGGTGCGCATTTGATGTGATTGTTAAGAGAAAAAAGAAAGCAAAATAGTATAGCCATAAAAAAACAACCACGAAGTTTTTCTTCGTGGTTGTTTTTTCATATTCTTATGTAAACCTGCATCTCGCCCTCGCCGCGGTTTGCCCATTTGTAATAGGGAATAAACCTCACTCGCTGCAGGCGCTCGTTTGGTTTTTTATATTCAAAATACAGCGCGCTGCCGCCGTCCTCCTCGCGGTATGCATTTGCATATATGCTCCCGCCGTCAAATTCAAATTTCGGGTGGGGGGAGAGGCGCAGAAGATGAAGCCCGCTTCCGTTGTCAGCCTCCTCAAGGCAGTAAACCAAAGGACCTCTCGTAATTGCAACCCTGCCGATATCCTCGCGCACGCGGCTGTTTGCCCTCATAATTCTGATTTCAGGGTTAAACTCAGCCGTAAGTGTATCCTTGCCCTCAATATCAAAACAGGCATAACCGTTTTTAATAAACGGATTTTCTCTGCTGAAGGTGAAGCCCTTGCTCCATTCGGGTATTCTCAGCGCGAGGCGGAAAGGCTTCTTTGCATTAACGCTGATTTTAACCCTGCCGCTGTTCAGGTAATCGCTTTCAATGCTGATTTTCCCGAATTCGGTTTCGGCTTCAAGAGAGCAGTAAAGGTTAATGAAAAGCGTGCTTTCATTCTCGCTCAGGCAGTAGCCGCCTATCCCTGAAATCAGCCTTGCAATATTCGGCGGGCAGCAGGCGCAGCCAAACCATTTCTGCCTTTCTGTCTTGATGTGCGATTTATCCGGGTCAGTCTTAACCTCGTCGGGGCGCAACTCAAGCGGATTGGTGTAGAAAAACGCCTTGCCGTCCTCAGCCATGCCGCTCAGTATGCCGTTATAAAGGCAACGCTCCATAACGTCGGCATATTTTGCGTTGAAATCCGATTTCAGCATTCTGTGCGCAAAAAAGGTCAGCCCGATTGCCGCGCAGCTTTCAGCGTATGCGGTGTCGTTGGGCAAGTGATAATCGGTTGTGAAAGCCTCTCCGTGCCTCGTTGAGCCGATACCACCGGTGATGTACATTCTTTTGTTCGTAATGCTGTCAAACAGCCTTTTGCAGGCGCTGAGCAGCTTCTCTTCATCGGTTTCAGCCGCAACGTCAGCCATTCCGCTGTAAAGATAAACTGCTCTTACTGCGTGCCCTACGGCGCTATCCTGCTCGCGAACGGGCAAATGTGCCTGATTATACTCATAATAAAGCTCGTTGCCGCGATTCTTGCCCTGCTCAATATCAAAGTAATACGGCTTAGTTCCCCTGCGGTCAATAAAGAGCTTTGCCTGCTTAAGGTAATCATCACTGCCAGTTGCTTTAAAAAGCTTTATCAACGCCATTTCGGCAATCTCATGCCCGTCATAGCCCGCCTTGCCTTCT
The DNA here is from genome assembly GCA_905234995.1 of uncultured Eubacterium sp. GTDB lineage: Bacteria > Bacillota > Clostridia > Oscillospirales > Acutalibacteraceae > Eubacterium_R. Next base: position 11,151 of record CAJOJV010000032.1, read on the forward strand.
TCTCCGAATTCTCGGCAAATAAGGTCTGCGTAGCGGCAGGCGCAGTTAAGCAAAGCTTGTTTTCCCGTTGCCTCGTAATAGCTAACTGCCGCCTCCGCAAGATGCCCGAAGCAGTAAAGCTCGTGGTGGTCGCGCAGATTGGTAAAGCGCAGTGCGGGATTATTAATCGTGTATAGCGTATTAAGGTATCCGTCCGTCTCCTGAGCGTTGCAAATCAGCTCAATCGCTCCGTCCGCAAGGGCTTCAAGCTCAGCGTTATTCTCGTTTTGCAGAATATAGCCGACTGCCTCAAGCCACTTGTATAAATCCGAATCCTGAAAAACCCATCCCATAAATGATTCGGGCTCGGAATTATCGGGCGTGTATTCCCATTTATCAACAGCATAAACGGGAGTGCTTATACCTTGCTTCCTTTTTTTAATAGCCTCTGCCGCAAGTCTGAAATTGCGCAGGCAGCAGCTTTTTGCCGCGCCGTCTATTTCATCGTTCAGCGCGCTCCACTGATAGGGAATAACCTCGTTTTTAATGAGCTCAATTTTTTCTTTCCAAAAGCCGTCCGTTATTTTAACAGCTTTGTTTGAAATTGCTTTTGCTTTTTCCATTTGGCACCGCCTGAATAAAAGTATATTTATATTTTATAATAAAAAAATCGGCAATGCAATAGTGCAATGCCGATTAATCTGTAATTATGCCGCAAGGTCAAAGTTATTAACGCAAATGCCCTTCATTTCATCATTGCGCCTTGCAACCCTTTCCTCGTGCTGAGCCCTGAGCTTTTCATCCCTTGCTCGCCTCTGTGCCTTAGCCTCTCTGCCGCCGAAGTAAGCGGAGAATATGCAGAAGTAAACCGCAATCTCGCCCGCAAGCAGAAAACGCATCTGTAGCTGAGTCAGCGTGTCAAACAGGCGGAAGGGAAGCGCCATTGAAATAAAGCCGATGCTGATTGTTAATGCCGAAATAAGCAGAATGTTTAAAGTCCTTTTCATATTGAAAGCCTCCTGAAATTGTTTTCGGATTTCTCCTTACAATTTCATTATAATTATTCCTTCAGTATATTCAATATGCTAAGGCTCCACAGTCCGTTATATGGTACTAATAAAACAAAATTTCTAATTATTTATTGCTTTTTTCAGCGCCTCTGCGGCGTTTTCAAATTCCTTTTCTGGAATGGAGGTAACGTTAATAACAATAGTTATTCTGCCGTTTTCAACGCCTTCAATGAACACGGCAGTTGAATTCTTCTCAAAAGCCTCTTCATCCCTTTTAAACGGCGCTTTAATAATAATTTGCAGCGCGTTTTCGCTGATTTCAATTTCCGCCTCGGGCAGCTTATCGCCCAGAAGCAGAGCAAATTCCTTGGTTTTAGCCGTGTAAAAGCGCCTCGTTTTTCTGATTTGCGCTTTAAGATGCCCGTCCCTGATAAAGCTGCACAGCGCAAGCTGCTCCGTCTTACTCGCGGTCTGGCTGAATTTATAAATGTTTTTTCTGTATTCCTCAGCAAGCTCCTGGGTTAAAACCATAAAGCTGATTCTTATTGACGGCAGCAAAAGCCTTGAAAAGGAGCCGAGATATATAACGTTTTTGCCGCCTGCAAGCGCGTGAAGCGAAGGAGTGGGGCGGGTGTTATATAAAAAGTCGCTCTCATAATCGTCCTCAATAACGAGGCTGTTAATCTCAGCGCTGTGGCGCACAAGCTCACGGCGGCGCTTATTCGGCATAACGTCGCCCCAGCGCGTCATATGGGAGGGAGAAACGTAAATAATATCCGCATCCTTGTATCTGTAATGCACGTCAAAGCCGTAATCCTCAAAAAGCGCCGCGCCCTGCTCAAAGCTTTTGTCGGGAAAGGAAACGGTGCCCCTGCTTTCAATCAGCGCACAGAAAATGCCGAGCAGGCTCTGAACGCCCGCGCCGATTATTATTCTGTCAGGCGAGGCAACGACGTTTCTTTTTTCAAATATGTAATCCGCAATGGCCTCCCTCAGCTCGCGCTCGCCCTGCGTTTCGCTGTAGGAAATCAGCCGTTCATCCTGCCTGAGCGCGTTTTTCATATACCTGCGCCACAGGTCAAAATCAAAGCTCTGCGCGTCCGCGCTGCTGCTTGTAAAATCAAAGCGAAGGCTTTTCTGCGGTAAAGGAGCTTCGGCGCTTTCAGACTGCCCGCCGCTTCTGTAGGAAACGTAATAGCCGCTCTGCGGCTCGCTGAAAATATATCCGTCCGCCGCAAGCTCAAAATATGCGTTTTGCACCGTCGTCCTGCTGACTCCGAAAAGCTCGCTTGCCTTTCTGATTGAAGGCAGCTTTGTTCCGCTTTGAAGCTGACCCTCGGTAATTTCATTTTTCAGATAATCATAAACCTCGTTATATTTAAATCTGCTCATAACTGTACCCTAAAAAAATATTGAAATTGCATATATAATCAATGACACGACTATTATATAATGTTTTTAATCTAATTGCAAGGATTTGATGCAAATGAAAAAATGCGCTGTATTTAATGACCTATCGGGCTTCGGCAAATGCTCGCTTGCGGCAAATCTGCCAATCCTCAGTGCGTTTCAGCTTGAGGCGCATCCGTTTCCCACTGCAGTGCTTTCAAATCAGACTGCTTATGAAAGCTTTGCGCTTGCAGATGTTTCTCGGAAAACGGCTGATTTTCTCGCAGAATGGGAAAAGCTCGGCGCGCGGTTTGACGGCATTTTAACAGGCTATTTCATAAATGCGCAGCAGGTTAATCTCATCTGCGAATTCATAAAAAAACAGGGCGCGCTCACGGTCGTTGACCCCGTAATGGGCGACGGCGGCGAAAGGTACAGCGGCTTTGACGACGAGCTGTGCAAAAGCATAAAAAGGCTTTGCCTGCTTGCCGACGTTATCACCCCTAACAGCACTGAGCTTTTTATCTTAACGGGCGAGGAGGATGTTGAAGCGGCTGCTGAGCAGCTTATTAACAGCGGTATCGGAGCCGTCGTTGTAACCGGGATTGAAAGCGAGGGTAAAATCGGCTGTCGGGTTTTCACTAAGGATGACGAGCGATGTATGCTCGCCGATAAACACGGCGATTACTATTCGGGCACGGGCGATATTTTCACGTCCGTGTTAACCGCGGAGCTGCTTAACGGGCTTGACGTCTTTTCGGCAGCTGACAAGGCGGTTAAATTCGTTTCAGATGCCTGTGGTGTAACTCCTGCAGGTAATCCTGAAAACGGAGTGGATTTTGAAAGGATAATAACAAAATATATTTGATTTTTATTAGGAGGACAAAATGAATACTATAACGAAAAAAATCAGCTTCACAGCTATGCTTGCGGCAATGGTTTTCGGGCTGACAATGCTTCACATACCTATAGGTGCAGGCGGATATATACATATCGGCGACGCATTGATTTATATTGCGGCGCTTTTAATCGGCGGACCGTGGGCGTTTCTTGCCGCGGCAATAGGCGCGGCGGTTGCGGATATCGTTTCCGGCTTTGCTTCTTATGCAATTGTATCTGTAATTATTAAGGCTCTTATTGCATTGCCCTTTGTTTTAATCAGGGACAGGGGAGAAAAGCTTTTAACTCCGCTCAGCGCTCTGTTAACAATTCCAAGCGGAATAATAACCGTTCTCGGTTATTTCCTTGCAGACCTTGTTTTATACAGAGCAGGCGCTGTTGCCGATATTCCCGCAAATCTTATTCAGGCTGTAGGCAGCGCTGTTGCCTTCATACTGCTTGCGCTTGCGCTTGATAAGGCTGAAATCAGAAAAAGAATTAATAAGGAGCTTAACTGATGTCTGATATAATCTATACGCTTGACGGCGGCACGTATTTCAATTTAACAAATAAATGCCCGTGTAACTGTGCCTTCTGCATTCGCTCAAAGGGCGAGGCAGTCGGCAATGCTAAGCGCCTCTGGCACGATACGGAGCCCACCTTTGAGGAAATCAAGGCAGCCGTTGACGCTTATGATTTCAGCGAGGTTAAGGAGGCGGTATTCTGCGGTTACGGCGAGCCGACCAACGCGCTTGATAATCTTCTGAAAACCGCAAAATATCTTAAAAGCCTGTATCCTCAGATAAAGCTGAGGCTCAACACAAACGGGCTTTCAGATTTGATTAACGGCAGGGAAACCGCAAAGGATATCTGCAGCGTTATTGACGTTATTTCCGTTTCGTTAAATGACCCTGACTCCGAGAAATACGATAAGATAACGAGAAATATTTTTCCCGGCAAGGCGTTTGATGCAATGCTTAAGTTTACCGGCGATTGCGTTGCCTGCGGGAATGACGTGCGTATGACGGTTGTTGACGTTATTCCGCCCGAGGATATTGAAAAATCGCGCATAATTTGCGAGCAGCTCGGCGCAAAATTCCGCGTTCGCTCCTTTGCAAGAGGCAGATAATTATTGCATATTTTAATTATATATGCTAAAATATATTAATTAATTTTTTAAGGGGTTATGAAAATGGCTAAGAATAATAACAATGCTCTTGCAGATGCTCTCAATATGCTTAAAAGCGTTATGCCGAAGGATATGAAAAACGCAAGTCCCGAAGAGCTTATGGGCGCATTGGGCTCTCTCAAAAACTACGTTTCAAACCTTTCCGAGGATATGAATGAAAACGCATCCTCAAAGGTTAAGGATAAGTATTCGGGCAGCGTTGACGCGCTTGAGAATATGATCACACAGGGAATGGAAAACCCTGAGGCGGATATTGATACAACCGGTCTTGATGAATATATCAATATCGCAAAGAAATCAAAAATCGGCAAGCAGCTTGATGAAATAACTGCGGATGCAAATGAGAAAAAAGAATAAATGTTACAGGAAATAAAATGAAAACAGTTGTAATTATCGGCGCAGGTCCTGCCGGTATCACCGCCGCTAACGAGCTTGCCAAGTATAAAAATGAATATAAGGTTGTAATCCTTGAGGAAAGCAATGAAATCGGCGGTATTTCCCGCACGGTTAAGTATAACGGAAACCGTATGGATATAGGCGGTCATCGCTTTTTTTCAAAGGATGAAAGGGTTATGCAGTGGTGGCGCAATAAGATGCCGGTTCAGGGTAAGCCCTCCTTTGACGATAAGCTTCTCGGCAGGGAAAAGGAGCTTGCAGCAGGCGGCCCCGACCCTGAAACAGAGGATAATGTTTTTCTCGTGCGCGACAGGGTTTCAAGAATCTATTTTCTCAATAAATTCTTTGATTATCCGATTTCTCTTAAGCCGCAAACCTTTATCAATATGGGCTTTAACCGCACTGTGAAGTCGGGCTTCACTTATCTCGGTGCAGTGCTTCATAAAAGGGAAGAGAACAGCCTTGAGGATTTGTATATTAACCGTTTCGGCAGAGAGCTTTATTCAATGTTCTTTGAGGGCTACACGGAAAAGCTCTGGGGCAGGCATCCAAGCCAGATTGACCCCAGCTGGGGCAAGCAGAGAGTTAAGGGCATTTCAATTTCCGAGGTGCTTAAGAACGCTCTCGGCAGCATCAGCGGCAAGAAAAAATCAAATGAAACCTCGCTGATTGAAAGCTTTAATTATCCCAAATTCGGCCCCGGTCAGCTTTGGGAAAAGGCTTGTGCAGACGCGCAGGAGCAGGGCGTTGAATTAATTAAAAACGCAGAGGTTGTCGGTATTCTCGGCGATGATAACAATATCACAGGCGTTAAGTATATCAAGGACGGCAAAGAAATCTGCCTTGATGCGGATATCGTTATGTCCTCAATGCCTGTTAAGGATTTGGTTGCTTCAATGGAATTTGAGGTGCCCGAAAATATCAGCCGTATTGCAGAAGGTCTTCCGTACAGGGATTTTGTAACTGTCGGCTTGCTTGTTGATAAGCTGAATCTTAAGAATGAAACCGATATTAAAACGCTCGGTAATATCGTTCCCGATTGCTGGATTTACGTTCAGGATACTGACGTTAAGCTCGGCAGAATTCAGATTTTCAATAACTGGTCTCCGTATCTTGTTAAGGATGCGATGAACACGGTCTGGATTGGTCTGGAATACTTCTGCGCGGAAAATGACGATTTCTGGAATATGAGCGATGAGCAGGCAACCGAGCTTGCCATCTCAGAGCTTGTTAAAATGGGCGTTATCGGTTCAAGTGCAGACGTGCTTGACAGCCACAGAGAACGCGTTAAAAAGGCATATCCTGCATATTTTGACACGTATAGCGAAATGCCCGTGCTCGTTGATTATCTTAACGGCTTTGATAATCTTTACTGCATAGGCAGAAACGGGCAGCACCGTTATAATAATATGGATCATTCAATGGCAACCGCATTTGAAGCAGTTAATGCCATAGTAACCGGAAACAATGATAAATCTGCAATCTGGAACGTTAACACAGAGCAGGAATATCACGAGGAAAAGAATGAAAAATAAAGTAATAGATTTATTAAAAGACTCCAAAAGCCTAATAGCTTTTGGAGTTATTCTGCGGATAGCATATTTTATAATTAATCTGTTCATCGGCGGTAGCCATATAGACGAGGCAATGACTGCCCTCAATGCAGGAAATCTGGTTAATAACTTAACCGACCTTAACGGTGAACACCTGCCCGTATATTTTGATACCTGGCTTTACGGCGGTCAGTCGCCGTTTGCAACTTATCTTACCGCACTCAGCGTTAAGATATTTGGCTTTAACCTTTTCGGCATAAGAATATTTGCCCTTATTTTTAGCATATTAGGCTTTATCGCTTTTTGCGGGTTTGTTAACGAGGTGTTCGGAAAAAACCGTTGTACGACCGTTATGAAGGCGTTTGCGGCAATCTCTCCGTGGATGATATTTTCAGGCGTTTATGTTCTTGACTGCAATTATATCGGGCATATTCTTATTATTGCGTTTTATTTCCTCGCAAGGGCGGTTAACGGGAAAGGGCTGAAAAACTATTTTTTTTCAATGGTTTTCTTTGGCTTGAGCTTTTATTGCTATATGGCTTCCGTGCTTTTTGTTCCTTTTATCCTGTTATCTGTTTACCTCGTTTTAATAATTAAAAAAAGAATTTCATTTAAAGAGCTTGCGGTTAGCGTTATAACTGTATTTATTGTGGCAACACCCTTTATTCTGCAGGGACTGGTTTCTGTAGGTATTATTTCTGATTTTAAGCTGCTCGGCTTCAGTTTTTCAAAAATGGGATATTACACAAGAAACTCCGAAGTTTTATTATCAGACGGAAACGGAATAGCACATATGCTGCTGTCAGCTGCATTAAACCTGATTATCGGTGCAGGGCTTACTTTTTGTATGACTGCTAACGCACTTACTGTTGATTTAAATACATTTCAGTTTGCGACGATTTTCGGAGCGCTGCTTGCAATAATAGGTATTATTTGCGTAATAAAGTCAGCCTTTAGAGATAAAAAGCGCTTTAGTTTTATTCAAAAGCTATTTATTATCGGTTCGGCTGTTGGAATATTCTGCTTTTATTTTTTTGTAAACCAACCGATGAACGATGTTATATACAGGTACGGTCATCTTTCTTATCTGATGATTCCGTTTATCGGAATTGGATTTATGGAATTTATCGGTAATATGAAGAAGCTCAGCTTTAAAAAGACTCTGGCAGTTTTGCTTTCGCTTTCGTTTGTGTTTTTTAATATCCAGTTTGCGGTTTATGCAAAGCATATTCCCGATGCTAATGAAATTATTTACGGCGATGCTTTTTATTCCTGCCTTGATGCTGCCGAGGAAGGGGAAAGCGTAAACGTCTATACCACAAAGGTTCATTTCCTTGGCAGGGAATCAATATATATAAGGTATCACTATTTTGGCAGCGATTATGGTTTCCAAAGCTTTGAGGATGAACAGATTAAAAGAGTTACAGGCGATTATTCAACTGCTTCATTAACGAGAAACGGTGATTTTAAAATTCATTATATTGAGGATAAAACGGAGCTTACCGAGGATTTCAATATTGTTCCGACTGATGAAATTGAAATGTTTGACTTTGGTAGTGAATACAACATTCAGAGCTTTGGATTCTGGAGCGTTGTTTCAAAATAGCTTATTATAAGGCAAAAAACAGAGCAGAGGATTTCCTCTGCTCTGTGCTTTTGTTTTAATAAACCAATGCAGTTGTGTCAACATACCAATAACCGCCAATTTTAACTGCATAAACTCTTACAGATCTTATGACTTCATCATTGATTATTATGTTGTAATCATATCTTTTAACTGCCTTGATTTTATTTGGCTTTAATCCGGATTTTTCAAAAACCGTATTAGCAAGCTCGCTTTTATTCTGAATATAAAGCTCAACCTCATCATCGGAATATTCAAGGATTTCAGGTTCACTCAGCTCAATAGTATAATTATTGTTATACTGAACATTTAATTCATCGTTGTATTCCGTTTGATATTTTTCAAGGCTGTATTTAATACATTCAATAATCAGCTTGTCGCTCGGTTCAACATCCGGCATATAGCTCACGATAATGGTTTCCGCCGTCTTAACAAACGCGGCAAAGAAATTATCATAATCGCCGATGCCATAGGTAGTCATAAAGCTGTTCATCTGCTTTGCAAGAGTTTCGCAAACGTTGATGGCATCATAATGCTCTTTTTCAGTAAGCTCTGATTTGCTTTTGTAATCGGAAAGATAGTTTTTATCAAGGTATTTTTCAACGCCGTCTTTTCCGATTATCGTGTAATCAAAAGCTTTAAAATAGTTTCTTTCAGCAATATTCTGTGCGTATAATGCAGCAACCTCATCGGGCTTTGCATTAAGCTTCTGTCTGCTCTTGTGTATTGCCACGCCGGTTATTATTAAGGCTATAACAAGCAGAATGGAAACAAGCACAATAATTTTCTTTTTTAAACTGATTTCAAGAAATTCCTGAAACCATTCCTTAATCGTTACTGATAGATTACTGAAAAAATATCTCATATTGTTTTACTCTTACTAAGTTTTTTTACAGGGCATACAGAAATGTATGCCCTGTTTGATTTTATTTGACTGAAGCCTCGTAAAGCTTAATCGCTGTCAGAGGATTTAATCGGGCAAAGGTAAACGTTTGACGGACTAACGGTCTTAAGATCAAGCGTTTTAAGATTTGCAAGGCGGTGCAGGTTAATATAGAAGGCGTTAATATTATTATCCCTTGCTATAAATGCGCCGTAATGCTCAAAGTAAATACCGTTGATTGAAATAACGCCGCCGCTCTTTGTCATCTCAGTCTTGCCCGTTTCGCTGTTTGTTGTGTAAGCGTACGCGCCGGGAGCGTAAGTGATACCGCCCGTGTAGCTGTAGGTTGAATTGAAGTTTATGTTGCCCTGCTCGGAGCAGATAAACAGGTCAACCTCAGTCGGGTCTGTGTATGAATTGCTGAGCGGGTTGGTGTCTTCGTTGTACTTATAGTGCATATAAACGCTGTCAAACGTAACGTCCTTGCCTGCGTCAATAGTTCCGCCGCCGATTTCGGAAGCGCTGTAAATGTTAACCTTACCTGCGGCATAAAGGTGACCGTGCTTCATTTCAAAGCCGCAAACGCTTTCGCCCTTGAAGAGGGAGCCAAGCGATGCAACGCTCGTGCACAGGTAATCGCCCTTGGAGAAGATTAAGCCCTCGTTGCCGATATAGGTCTTGCCATAGGATTTAACGTCGCCCGTTGCATAGGCGGTTGCCTGCGTGTTAACGGTTAAGTCGCCGTAGGAGATTATCGAGCCGCTTGTAACGGGAAGCTTAACAACTGCCGTGCCTACAGGCTTTTCAAGATAATCATTTCTGTCGTTCGCATCCTGAACAAGATTATATTCAGCATTGATATGAGCGTAAATCAGATAATCCTGAGTAACGTTGTTTACCGGTGCGCCGGTTACAATCTGGTACGGATAAACCTTTTCGCCGTTAAGGTAGAAGTAAAGCATATTCTGATAAAGCGTGCCCTTAGCCGTGTTATCAGAGGTGGTGTTGTTAAAGCTTTCCTGATTTTCTTCGTTAATCTTAACAGTGAAGCCGTAAATCCTTACGCCGTTTGTATAAAGCGTTTTTTCAGGCGTTCCGTCGTCAGCTAATGATAACTGCCTTTCAACAAGCACGCCGTCAACATCCTGCTGATAGATTAAGTCCTGACCGGATTTCCAGTAATAGATATTACCGTATTCCGTGGAGTTCGTATTCGTATCAACGTAGAAGTTCGGAATAACGTTTCCGTTTGCGTCAAGCAGCCTGCCGTTGTCGTCATAGCTGAACATTGAGCCCGTGCCGTTGTTGGTGTTCGTCAGAACGTAAAGCCCTGCGTGGTGACGGAGGGAAATATATCTGTAAGAACGAACCGTTTCAACTGCATAAGCATGCGTGTTCGCAAACAGCTTAAGGTGGCCGGTCTTACTGTTGATTGTGCCGTTAACGTAAGCAGTTGCGCCAACTGCGCCGTCATCCTCAAACGCATCGCTGGATTCATCAAAGGTGTAGCCGCATTCGCTGCAGGTGAACTGATATACGGTGTACATCGTTCTGCCGTTTGCGTTCTTAGCTTCCCTCGTGCTTCTTGTGAAGGTTGCAGTGTTGTTCGTTGTGCTTCTGCCGCAGTTCGGGCAGGTAACGTCAGCAGTTGCGTAATTCTCATCACCCGTGGAGTCGCCGTCGGTATCGGTATCTGCAAAGTGGGTTTCATCGTCCGTGCGGATATCGTCTGCACTGATGAACGGGTTTGTGCCCCTGTTTGCTTCCCAGGAATTGTACTTATAAGCTTCATCCTCACGCTTACCGATTTCGATGTAGGAAAGCGCTGTCATATCGCCGCCGCCCGTTCCGCCGACGGAAACATCGCAGTTATCCCTGATTTTGATTGTGCCGTTGTTAGCATTGAAATCCTTGCCGACGTAAAGCGTTGAGCAGGAGCCGACATCTGCAGCCGAAACCGTTGCCGTTCCGCCGACTCTGAGCGCTGAATGATGGCGCATTGTCAGGTAGTGATTCGTTATGCTCCAGCCGCTGAGATTTGTGAAGTCGCCGCCGACGTTCATCGTTGAGCGTTCAAAAATCTTGATGTAGCCGTCAGAGGTGAAGTTGCCGTTAATCTGGAGCAGGGTGAGGTTGTTTTCATCCCATGCGTCCTTAACTGTTCTTTCACCCTCGTCAGGAGATTTACCGAGCTCGAAGAAAGTGCTGTCAAGTCCGCGTCTGTTGGCATAGAAATCGCCCGCAATAATAGTTTTGGATGCGTCACGCATCTTAATCTTATCATATGCGGTGAAATCACCGTTGACGTAAAGCTGAGCATAGAAGCCTGCGTCAAGACCAACGCCCGTTCTCGTCGTGCTTCCCGAATCCGAGGTGGGGGAGAGGTTATTCTTGTAATTGCCGTTAACGTACATTCTTGAATACGGCCAGAGGGTTGTGTAGCCCGTGTCAACCGCATTGCCGCGCGGATTTCTGTAGCCGTCGTCAATAGTGTTGTTTGCAACGTAAATAACGCTCTTGCCGAAGTTTCTGATGAAGTTGTGCGTTCCGCTGTAGCTGTCAGCATTATAACCGCCGTTAGAGGTGGTCAGCGTGCCGCCGATGTAAGCGAAGCCGAAATCCTTTGCAGTTACGCTGCTTCTGCCGTTTGCAGCCGCAGAATAATAATAGTAGGCGTTTCTGTTGTTTTCATCAGTTACGTCGATTGCCTGGCCGAACTCGTTATAAGTATCTCCCTGGTAATTAAGGTAATAGTATTCGCTTGTTTCATCAAGTGAAGTAAGCTGGATTTTTTCTTTGGTGTCCTCTGCGGTAGTCTTAATCCAGCCTGCCTTGCTTGCGTTAAGACCCGTGTAGCCCTGCATTGATAACCACTGGAACTGCTTTGTTCCGTTTTCGGAACCGCCGCTGGTTGAATCCATTCTTGCCTCGCCGACGATGAAGCCGTAAGAGCAACGAACGTTGCCAAGTGCAAGCAACACTGAATTGCGCCTTGCAATAATGGTTTCATCATAGTGAGTGCCGCTGGATTTTTCAACCGCAGTGTTGTAAGCGTTATTGCTGTCAGGGTTAATATCGGCAGTAATGCTGCCGCCTGCCATAAGCACTGAATTAGGCTCGTTATCAAGACCGTTGTTGTTATCGGTGCCCGAATCGGAATAGCCCTCGGTAGTACCGCGGATTAACGTCGTGGTGTGAACGTCGTTGCCTACGTAAATCTTAGCGAAGTTATCAACTGCGCCGTAGGTGAGAAGCTCGCCCATAACGTAAACCTCGCCCCTTGGGTTGCCGCTCGTACCGTTCTTTAAGGACATACCGTAGTTAGTTTGTGCACCAAATACACCGCCGATGTAGTTGCCGTGGTTTGTACCTTCAACTCTGAAATCGCCGTCGCAGTAAATCGTGCCGGTGTTTTCAATATGAGCCCAGGAGCCCGTCGGGTGTCTGACTATGATGTTACCGCCTTTGCCTTGCTCATCCTGCAGGCAGATAATCTTGCCCGCATTATAAACGTCGTAATTCATAATCAAATCGAAGCCCTTAACGTAAACCGTCTGATTTCTTGCAATGTTAAGCTGCAGGCAATCGTGCGATACGATAAGCCCCGTTTTGATTGTGTGGTGCGTAATCATAGATTCGTTACCGTTAAATACTACGGCAACTCTTCCGTTATGCATTGTTGCATTATAAGTTGTTGACGTGCCGATAAGATTTGACAGCTGATCAAGAAGAGATCCGGAGCCGCTTATGTTGCCGCTGTCAATCTCAAAGCTTCTTTCCGCACCAACGACCTCCTGCGCCTCAACGGAGCAGTTTATAAGCCTGCCGCTCGTGTTCGGCTGAACGTAGCTTACGTATTGCGCGTAAATCGTGCTGTGGCTGCCGTAGTGGGATTCAATATTGCCGTCAGTGTAGAAAATCGGATAAACCGTAATCGTGGCTGCGTTAAAGTTAATGCCGTTTCTTGCAAAGATAACGCCTTCGCCGGACGGGAAGTCTGCCGTTACGCCGCTGCCGAGGGTTAATACCTTGTCAATGAGCAGCGAGCATTCGCCCTGGCTTGTTAGGCTTGCATTGTTTGCAGTGAAATTACCCGTGCAGAAAACGGAGCCGAAGTTGTTCAAATCCGCAAGGGAAACCGTGCTGCCGTTAATGGTTACGTTTCCGTCCGCGCCGGAAGCAACGCCGTTTGTAACAACGCGCTTGCCTATGTAAGCCTCTGAGCTGTTATACTGATAGAAGCCGCCGCCGCTGGTGATGTTGCCGCCGACGTAAGCCGTCGCCCAGTCGTCAAGCGCAAAATCGCCTGCTGTGCTAACGCTGCCGCCGATATATGCATTGGTGTAAATATGCAGCTTGCCTTCCTTAACGTCAACTGCAGTGAAGTTATCGGGCACATCGCCGAGCTTATTGCCGATGTAGAAGCCCGTGGCTGCGGCAATGTCCTCGGTTCTGATTTCTGCAATGCCGAAGTAGCAGTCGCCGTGAGTTACCTCAAGCTGTTTAGCTGTCAGATAGCAATAAACGGGAAGGTTGTTGCTTGCGCCGTTGTTGATACCGTAATCAAGCTTAAGCTTGCCCGTAACGTTAACGAACGTGCCGTTGCTGCAGGCATAGAAGCTCTGGTTGTCATAGGAGCCTACGTTAACGTTTCCGTCAACGTAAAGCTGAGAGCTTGAATATCTGAGGTCGGTGTTCCTCTGCATTGAAATTCTGTCGCCGACGGTGAGCGCAACGTGGTCGCTGTTCGTCTTATTCTTGCCGCCGTCAATAACCAGGCAGCTGAATTCATCACGTTCGCCCGAGTTAGCATAAATGTTAACGTTGTGGTCGGTTGCAACCTGCCCCTGGCAGTAAACCTTACCGCCGCCCTGAATGGTCAGCAGGGAAGCGTCAATGCCCTTAATTCTGCTTGCCGTGGCAAAATCAATTATAGGATCATCGCCGTTATACGGATGGCCGTTAACCGTAAGGCTGCCCTCAACCGTAACGTTTGCCGTGGATTTCAGATAGCCGAAGCCAACCTGATAAGGTCCGCCGATATGCGTCTGCCCCTTGAAAGTGGAATTACCCGTGAGCACCATATCGCCCGTGTCAATCAGGGTGTACTGGCCTGCGTTACCCGTGAAGCCGTTCGCCTTGATTCCGTTTCGTGCATAAAGTCTTGCCGCGTCGCCGTTCGTCAGAACGCCGCTTGTGGTAATTCTGTTCTGCGTGCACATATAAGCGCGGGTGTTGTTTGTGATGTAATCAGAGGTGATAATCTCGCCCTGTGCATAAACGTCGCCCGTGTTGGTGAAATGGCCGTTGATGTTGATATCGCCGTTGCTGTAAAGGTTTGCGCCGCCGATATTATCAAAATGGCCGCTTCTTAAGCCCTGTGCATAGGTATCAAGCTCGCCGAGGCTGCCGTTTGTTACGGCGCTGTGCAGAGTTGTGAAATCCGTGGAGGCAATCGGCGACCATACGTTCTGTGCGTCGCCCGAATAGAAGGTGATGTTCCTGTATTCAAGCCCGTGGTAGAAGCCGTTTCCGTCGTCATCGCCGATTTTAATAGCGTTAATTGTTGCCCAGGAAATGTTGCCAAGGCGTGACATGAACGTGCTGTCTGCGCCGTCCACAATAGTTTGAACAAGGTTTCCTTTTTCATCGGTGATATATGCCTTGAAATAGTCACCTGTATATTCGGCAACATAGTGATAATTAACGCCGACTGATAAATGACCGTTATTTGCGGTTACTGAGGTTCCCTGTGATTGAGAACCGGCATTGTGTCCGTCATCCTCCCAGGAATAGCAAACGCCGTTTGCATTTTGTGAGAAATAGCAACGCGCATTGTTTTTCTGGTTTGGATTAGAAAGATTTGCTTCATAAACGTACATCTTCAGGAATGAATAATCATCGCTGTTATAGTATGCATCGTCGCCGCTTGCAGAGGTTTTAAATCTGAAGCCGAAGTCAATCTTCCACTTTTGAGTGCCGGTTATCGGAACGGAGCCGCCTGAATAACCGGAAAGATAAATATATCCGTCAGGAATATAAAGTGCGCCGTCATCGGAAAGGGAAGCGTTGCCGTTGCCCGTCCACAGTCCTGTTGACCAGGTCATCTTATTAGAATCCGTTGCCGCACAGTAAACCGTGCCCTTATTGGTAAAGTTGCAGTTAGAAGTGTTCAACTTGCCTTCGCAGAAGAGATAGCTGCCTTCACCAACGCCGTGAGCTGTGCCGTTATAATCCTTAGTTGAGGTTATGTCGCCCTTGCAGGAAAGCACCCAGTCAGATGCGTTTGCACCGTCAATAATATCTGTTAATGCAATGTTGCCGTCAGCGTGAATCTTGGCATTCGGCCAGATTCTCAGTTTGGCTGCGTTAATGCTGCCGCCGCAGTAAAGCGTGGAATTCTCATAAACGCATAAATCATTGCCGCTTGTGTTTATGCCCGTGCCGATAACAACAACGGTGGGGTCTGAGTTCTCGGCACCGATTGAAAGGGAGCCCGTAACAGATGGAGTTACAAGTACGGCGCCGGGTCTTACGTCAACATTTGCAGAAGTAGTTTCACCTATAACCGCCTTGCCGTTAATTGTCAATGTGCCGCCTGTTAAGTAAGCGCCTCTTGCACAGAACATATCTGCAACGGAAAGACCTGCGCTGTTTCCGCAAAAAACGTTTGTTTTTGAGGAAATAACAGAGGTGTTATCAGTAGGATTAATCGTTGAGCAGTCTATTCCGCGCTCGCTCTCACTTGTAATATCAACGCTGAGGTCAGTAACCTCTCTTGTGGAGATCATTTGTGCATTTGAGCCAAGGGTTACAGAGGATACGTTACCCGAGGTACCGTGCCAAACTCTGATTTGCCCAGCAGTCAATACGGTGTCATTGCCAAGAGTAAGATGACCGCCGTTTGAATTGGTTGCCCAAATCCATTCCTTGTAGCTCTGTGCACAGATTTCAAATGACCCCGGCTTATATGTATCCGTGCTTTCAACCTTGTTATAGCCCGAATAATTGGAGAAGAAGCTTTGGTCTGTGTATTCGCCCGTTATAAAGATATTAGTGTTATTGCCAACACGAACGATACCGCCGTCGTCATTTCTGTAGAAGCCGCGAACAACATAGGTAACGTAGTTGCCTATCATATTGTCGCCCTCGCTCCTGTAACCGCTCAGTAGCTGGTTGCCATCAACGTAAACCTCGCCGTAATCAGCAATTTTAAACTTAGTGTTGTTGTCGTAATTACCGATGGTGGCAATATGGTGCCCCTTAACAATAAACTTGGAATATGAGCCAAGATAATAGCTTGTGGGGTTATCATAGGTTGATAAATCGCCCGTGCAATAGAAGAGGGAGCTTGTGCCCGTGCTAATGGAATTGTTCTTCGTTCGCATATTGCCCGTGTTAACAAACTTTGCTCCTTCACCCAAGCTGAGGTAGGTATTATCAAGGTCAGTTGATGTGCCAAAGAACCTTGAATTTAAGCCAAGGTTAATTGAACCGCTGTGCGTCCAAACGTTGGTATTAGTATAAACTGTTCCGCCTTCGCTGGTGTTAATTGTATAGTTCCTAATGTCAAGCACCGGAGTATAGAAGGTTGCATCTTTGCCAACAGTAATTGTTCCGCCTGCATTTGAGTTACTATCGTTGTTTGAGTCGTTTGGATTGAATGCGCCGAAGTAAATCTGCGCTCCCTCAGCAAGCGTTATATTACCTGCATTACCATCGCTCTTTCCGTTTTTATACCAGTTCTGAACATAAACCTTGGAATTTTTGCCAACCGATAAGGTTGAGCCTCTTGTTGTAATAAAGTCGTGACCGGTGGTATTGTCATTATCGCCGATTATTAAAATACTGTTTTCGCCAACCTCTATTTCGCAGTTTT
>CAJOJV010000033.1 GCA_905234995.1 uncultured Eubacterium sp.
CAAAGCCCCTTGTGTGGAAAAACGGCTCAACGCCCGAAACGGTTTATGCGGACACCGCAAAGAAAACCAAGGTCGGCACGCTCGGCAAATACGAAACCGACGAATGCTATGCAAAGGCAAACGGAATGTTTCTGGTTTCGTATAAGGTCGACGGCACTTTGGATAATAAATGCGGCTTCGTTTCCTATAACGGCGGCTGCTGAAACCTAACAAAGCATAATAAAACCCCTGCTCTGTTAAGGAGCAGGGGATTCATCATTTGGATTTTTTAATTCAGCGGTGCAAAGCGCAATAAATAAAGCGGGCGGAATATCAAGCTCGGATTATCTGTTAATCGGAGAAAAGACTGATGCAGATAAAGAGAAGGAGCTGTCATTATTAAGCGAAATCCTGAAAAGCGCAACGCCTGAGCAGGCAGCGCTGATAAATCAAATTGCAAATCTGATTATTGATAATAAGTAGATAATAAGTAAAACTAAAGGGCGGCATTATGCCGCCCTTAGTTGCGGAGACTGGACTCCCACTTTTTATCAAAAGGTGCACTGCACCTTTCTCCCAATCGCAGCACCGGCGCGCCGCTCTTGGAAACTCGTTTCGAGTCCTACTATAATAATAAAAAGAAGAACACCGCGAGGGTGTTCTTCTTTTTATGGTTGCGGAGGTAGGACTCGAACCTACGACCTCCGGGTTATGAGCCCGACGAGCTTCCAACTGCTCTACTCCGCGATATCTCTTTTCGTCTGTTCCTATATTATAGCAGATAATTTTTTTATGTCAAGGCATAATTTAAAATAAAAAGAGAAAAAGCAACGCAAAAATTTACGCTGCTTTCCCACTCTTATAGAGTTACTTTTCGTCGTAACATAATGCTAACCCACCATTATGTAGCCTCCTACGACACATATATAATACAATATTAATTTTCAATTTGCAATAGTTTTTTTAAAAAAGATAGAATTTTTTTATTAATATTGCAAAAAAATTTTTGGAATTTTTGTATTATTTTTCATCAGGGTCAAAGCGAAGCTTCGAAACGTCGGCTGATTGCGGCTGATAATTTTTAAGATAATCAATAATTTCTCGTGCATTGTCGCACAAGCCGATAAGCTGAGTTGAAGCGGGGGCAAGGAATTTTTCGTCAATCGTGTACTGCAGCATTTTCATCATATCGTTATAATAGCCGAAGCAGTTGAAAATAATAATCGGCTTTCTGTGCCTGCCGAGCTGCTTTAAGGTGAAAACCTCGTAGAATTCCTCGTAGGTGCCGATGCCGCCGGGCGCGATGATAAAGGCGTCGGCGTTATCCTCCATAATGGTTTTGCGCTCCGCCATAGTCTGCGTGGTTATAAACTCCGTGCATTCGTCATAAAGCACTTTGTATTGCTCCATAAAATACGGCGCAATTCCCAGCACCTTTGCTTTGTTATCGTGAAAGCCCCTTGCGCATGCGCCCATAACTCCGTATTTGCCGCCGCCGAAAACGAGGTTATGCCCACCCTTTGCAAGCGTTGCGGAAAGGTTATATGCCGCGTCGATATATTTTTCGTCAATAATTTCGCTTGATGCGCCGAAAATGCAAATGTTCATTGTAAAACCTCCCGTGTCAGGCTTCTAATATAATTATATCAGCATTGCCGCAGATATACAATAACGATTTTCTTGCATTAGCTATTGAAATAAAAAAATATAAAGTATATAATATATTTATCTATATGCTATGGAGATTTACTTATGAACGCTTTTATGGATAAGGATTTCCTGCTGAGCACGGATACCGCAAAAAAGCTTTTTCACGATTACTGTGAAAGCCTGCCGATTTGCGATTATCACTGCCATTTAAGCCCGCAGGAAATATATGAGAATAAGGCTCCGTCCGATATTGCGGAGCTCTGGCTTTCGGGCGACCATTATAAGTGGCGCGCAATGCGCTCCTGCGGCGTGCCGGAGGATTACTGCACCGGCGATAAATCGGGCAGGGAAAAGTTTCAAAAGTTTGCCTATGCGCTGCAGTATGCAATCGGCAATCCGCTTTATCACTGGGCGCATATTGAGCTTCAGCGCTATTTCGGCATTGATACTCCGCTTTCGGCAAGGACTGCCGACGAGATTTATGACCGCGCCAATAAGGCGATAGCAGAGGGCGATTTCAGACCGCAGAGCCTGATTACGCGCTCAAACGTTAAGGTAGTCTGCACGACTGACGACCCGATTGACGATTTAAAATATCATAAGCTCCTTAAGGAAGCTCAGGGCTTTGACTGCAAGGTGCTGCCGAGCTTCCGCCCCGATAAGGCGCTCAACATCAATCTCGCGGGCTTCGCGGAATATATCGCCAAGCTCTCCGCTGCAGCGGGCATTGAGATTAATTCTGCCGACGACGTTATTGCGGCGCTCCTTTCAAGGGTTGATTATTTCCATTCCGTCGGCTGCCGTATTTCAGACCAGGCGTTTGATTACGTGCCGTTTGAAATCCTCGGCGATGAGGAGCTTGATGCAGCTTTCAAAACCGCAATGCAGGGCGGCGAGATTTCGCAGCAGCAGGCGGACGCTTATAAAACAAAAATCCTGCTTGCCCTCGGCAAAAGGTATGCAGAGCTCGGATGGGCGATGGAGGTTCACATCGGCGCAATGAGGAATAACAACACCGCGATGTTCAATAAACTCGGCGCGGACGTCGGCTTCGATTCCGTTGGCGATTGCAATATTGCGCAGCCGCTCAGCCGCTTCCTTGACGCGCTCAACGTTAAGGGCTGCCTGCCGAAGACGATTCTTTTCAACCTTAATAATAAGGATAACATCGTGCTTGCAACGATGCTCGGCAATTTCCAGAGCCCTGAGGCGGAGAGCAAAATTCAGTTCGGCCCCGCGTGGTGGTTCCTTGATACTATGGACGGTATGACGGACCAGATGAAATTCCTCGGCAATCTCGGAATTCTCGGCAAATTCGTCGGTATGGAAACGGATTCCCGTTCGTTCACCTCATATGGCAGGCACGAATATTTCCGCCGCATAATGTGCGCGCTCCTCGGCAAATGGGTTGAGGACGGCTGGTATGCCAACGATGATGAAATGCTCCGTGAAATTGTGCAGGGCATTTCCTATAACAACGCAATGAAATATTTCAATTTTGAATAAGGAGAAACAGCTATGAACCTTAATTTAAGACCAAAAGAGGAATGCACCTTTGATGAAATTTCTCTCGGCGAAATTATGCTTCGCCTTGACCCCGGCGAGGGCAGAATTAAAACTGCCCGTTCCTTCCGCGCGTGGGAGGGCGGCGGCGAATATAACGTTGCCCGCGGTCTTCGCCGTTGCTTCGGTATGAAAACCGCAGTCGTAACCGCATTTGCTCAGAATGAGGTCGGCTATCTGCTTGAGGATTTAATCCTCCAGGGTGGGGTGGACACCTCTCTCATCAAATGGGTTAAGTATGACGGCATCGGCAGAACGACCAGAAACGGAATAAATTTCACTGAGCGCGGCTTCGGCATCCGCGGCGCAGTCGGCACTTCTGACAGGGGCAACACCGCAATCAGCCAGGTTAAGCCCGGCGATATTGACTGGGATTATATCTTCGGCACCCTCGGCGTTCGCTGGCTCCACACCGGCGGCATTTATGCAGCTCTTTCGGAGAATTCCGCAGAGGTTGTTATTGAGGCTGTTAAGGCTGCAAAGAAATACGGCACGGTTGTTTCTTACGATTTAAACTACCGCCCGTCCCTCTGGAATGATATCGGCGGTCAGGCAAAGGCTCAGGAGGTTAACCGCGAGCTTGCAAAATACGTTGACGTTATGATTGGCAACGAGGAGGATTTCACAGCCTGCCTCGGCTTTGAGGTTGAGGGCAACGATGCCGACCTCAAGGAGCTCAATATGGACGGCTACGTTAAAATGCTCGGCGAGGTTTGCAAGGCTTATCCGAATTTCAAGGTTATCGCAACCACGCTGCGCACGGTTAAAACCGCAACCGTTAACGACTGGAAGGCAATCTGCTATGCTGACGGCAGGGTTTATAATTCAATCGAATTCCCCGCGCTTGAAATTCTTGACAGAGTCGGCGGCGGCGACAGCTTTGCATCAGGCTTAATCTACGGTCTTATGACCTATGAGGATGCACAGAAGGCTGTTAATTACGGCGTTGTTCATGGTGCTCTTGCAATGACCACACCGGGCGATACCTCAATGGCTTCGCTTAAGGAGGTTGAGGCGAAGGTTAACGGCGCTTCCGCTCGCGTGCAGCGATAAATATTGCGTCTTTTTCCGTTATGCTTCGTTACGCCCGAAATTCCGCTCGGTCACATACACAAAGTATGCTCCCTGGGGCTGAATTCCGTGCAAGCCTTGCCTAACGAAAAAATCCGCTAATGTTTATTATATACTTTGGATTATGTTTTACCACATTTTTGAATTAAAGGGAATATTATCGCAAAATTACGCTGATGTAATTTTGCGAAGAGGAGAAACAAATGGAGCGGTCTTTAAGCAATTCGTATGGATTGCGACCTGACTGTGGAATTTGTTTGGACGAAAAGGAGAAAAATTATGTCTAATAAAATTGAAACACTTGCAAAAATTCAGGAGGTTGGCATCGTTGCAGTCGTTCGCGCGACCTCGGTTGAGCAGGCTGAAAAGATTACTGACGCCTGCATCGCAGGCGGCGTTGCCGCAATTGAGCTCACCTTCACCGTGCCTCACGCAGACAAGCTGATTGAGGCTATGCGCTCAAAGTATAACAGCGGCGAAATCATCATCGGCGCAGGCACTGTTATGGATGCCGCAACCGCAAGAATTGCAATTCTTGCAGGCGCAGAGTATGTTGTTGCTCCGTATTTTGATCCTGAAACCGTCCGCTGCTGCAATCGCTACGGCGTGCCGTCAATGCCGGGTATTTATACTCCCACTGAGGCTGTTCAGGCAATGGAATGCGGCGCAGACGTGCTCAAGGTTTTCCCCGGCGATTTAGCTGGTCCGCGCTTCATTAAGGATATTCACGGCCCTATTCCTCACGCTGTTATGATGCCCTCGGGCGGCGTTGATGTTGATAACGTTAAGGAATGGATTAAGGCAGGCGCAATCGCGGTAGGCGCAGGCTCAAGCCTCACCGCAGGCGCAAAGACCGGCGATTATGATAAGATTACCGAAACCGGCAAGCTTTTCGTTCAGCGCATTAAGGAAGCAAGAGCGGAAATGGCAAAATAATCATATAATATTCTTAAAAAAAGAAGGGCGTGAATTAATATGGATTTAAATAAGAAGCTTTATAAGGACAAAAAGAACCAGGCGCTCTCAGGCGTTTGTGCAGGCTTTGCAAAATATTTCAATGTTGACGTAACCCTCATCCGCCTGCTCTGGGCAATCCTCACCGTGTTCGGCGGCTCGGGAATAATTCTTTATATTCTCTGCGCCATCATTATGCCGGAGGAACCGGAATATACTGAGGTTGATTATACCGACGTAAACGAGGAAAAATAATTAATCAAAACCACCCTGCTTCATATAATGAGGCAGGGCTTTTTAATGAAATAAAGCTGTGCAATATGAAATCTGCTTGCCGTGCAGGCAGGTTAAGGGGAAAACACTTTTGCATTTTGTTGCTTATAACAGGCAGGCGGCTGCCGATTATGCGGAAAAATGGGCGTTCGGCAGAAATCCTGCGTATTTTAATTTTGACGGCTTGGGCGGAGATTGCACAAATTTTGCCTCGCAATGCCTTTATGCGGGCGCGCCCGTAATGAATTACACAAGGGATACGGGCTGGTATTACAGCTCGCCGGATAACCGCGCAGCCGCGTGGTCGGGCGCGGAATATTTTCGCCGTTTTATGCTTAATAATACATCCGTCGGTCCTTTTGCCTCGGCTACGGATATCCGCTATCTGGAGCTCGGGGATTTCATAAATCTGCATAACGGCTTTGAGTTTTATCACACTTTGATAATCGTTGGCTTTTCGGGCGGGGAGCCGCTCGTCGCCGCGCATACTAACGACGCCTATATGCGCCCGCTTTCTTCTTATCATCCGCGCTCCTTCCACGGTCTCCGCATCCTCGGCGCAAATAAATACGAATAGATGTTTTACAAATCTGAGTTTGTCGAGATAGTGACCACTGACCACTTCGGGCGCAGCACGACAAATCCCAATTTGTCACTAAAAAAGGTCGCCACTCGGCGACCTTTTTTACTTCGTATGCTCGTCAAGGGTGAGGTAATATGCGGGCAGGAATTCGGTTTTGAAATATTCAACCTCGGGCATATCAATCTCGTCAATAATTTTTTTCTGAGCCTCAAGCGCTCTGTCAAACTCGCGGTTGCCCATTCGGCTTTCCTCAATGCACTTAATCAGCGCGTCAATTTTATCCGCCGCCTTAACGATTTTCCAAAGCTCCTCATCCTCCTCCTGCTTTTCAAACAGGGGGGTGTAATTGCCCCTGAGCTCCCCGGGCAGCATATCAAGCAGCCGCTTTCCCGCAGTTGCCTCAACGTCCTTATAAACGCTCTTAATGCTGTCGTTATAATACTTAACGGGGGTGGGCATATCGCCGGTGATAACCTCCGTCGTATCGTGATAAAGGGCAAGCACCGCGCAGCGCTCGGCGTCATAGCTCTTGCCGAATTTTTCATTGCCGATTATGCACAGCGCGTGCGCAATAACGGCAACGCTGTGGCTGTGCTCCGCTATGTTTTCCGTTGATGTGTTTCGCATCAGCGCCCAGCGGTTAATCAGCTTCATTCGGTTAACCATAGCAAAAAAATTGCTCATTATTCATCCTCTTTCCCTGCAAGCTCGATGCCGAGCTCGTCAAGCTGAATATCGTCAATAACGGCGGGAGCGCCGCTCATAAGCTCGCTTGCATTCTGCACCTTCGGGAATGCGGTAACGTCGCGCAGGCTGTCTGCTCCGCAGATGAGCATTGCAAGCCTGTCAAGCCCGATGCCCATTCCGCCGTGCGGGGGAGATGCATATTTGTATGCCTCAACGAGGAAGCCGAATTTAGCCTCGATTTCCTCCTTCTCCATTCCGAGCAGCTCAAACATCTTGTTCTGCAAATCGCAGTCAGTAATTCTCATTGAGCCCGAGGAAAGCTCCGTGCCGTTGAGCACGAGGTCAAACGCCTTAGCGCGCACCTTGGCTTTATCGGTGTCAAGATAGGGGATGCATTCCTCCATCGGCATCGTGAACGGGTGGTGCATTGCAACCCATTCGCCGCTCTCTTCATCAAATTCAAAGAAGGGCATTTCCGTAATCCACAGGAAATTCCATTCGTTTTCGGGAATAATATCAAGCTCTTTTGCAATGATAAGGCGCAGCGCACCCATAACGGAAAGCGCAAGGCTCGTTTTATCGCTGATGATAAACACGCAGTCGCCCTTTTCGACGCCGAGCGCTTTAATAAGCTGCTCAAGCTCAAATTCGCTGATGAATTTTGCAAAGGAGCAGTTCGGGTTATCCTCAGCCCAGCGGATGTAGGCAAGCCCCTTAGCGCCGATGCCCTTTGCATATTCCGTCAGCTTATCAATCTTCTTTCTTGAATAGGTTGCCGCGGCGTTCTTTGCAACGATTGCCTTAACGCTGCCGCCTGCCTCAACGGCGTTTTTGAAAACGGCAAAATCGGTTCTGCCCGCCCATTCGGAAATATCCTCAATCAGCATTTCAAAGCGGGTGTCCGGCTTATCGCTGCCGTATTTATTCATAGCCTCGGCAAAGGTCATCCTCGGGAACGGGGAAACGAGGTCGTCCACCCCGATGGTTTCAGCCATCAGCCTGCGAATGAAGCCCTCAGCCATATCCATAATATCGTCTGTATCAACGAAGCTCATCTCAAGGTCAATCTGAGTGAACTCGGGCTGGCGGTCCGCGCGCAAATCCTCATCCCTGAAGCAGCGGGCAAGCTGAATATATCTGTCAAAGCCGGAAACCATAAGCAGCTGCTTATAAATCTGCGGGCTCTGCGGAAGCGCGTAAAATTTGCCGTTGTGAATTCTGCTCGGGATAACGTAATCCCTTGCGCCCTCGGGCGTTGATTTAATCATCATCGGCGTTTCAATTTCAAGAAAATCGTTTTCGTAAAAATACTCGCGCGCAATTCTTGCAATGTGGTGGCGCATAATGATGTTCTTCGTCAGCCTCTCGTTTCTCAGGGCAAGATAGCGGTATTTCAGCGTCGTTTCGTCGCCAACCTCATCCTCCTTAACGATTTCAAACGGGGGAGTCTGCGCCTTTGAAAGAATGCGAAGCTCAATAACGATAACCTCAATCTGCCCCGTGGGGATTTCGTAGTTAACGCTTTCTCTTCTGCGGATATATCCGCGCACGGCAAGCACGTCCTCGCTGCGAACGCTCTTAGCTTTTTCAAAAATATCGGGGTCGGTCTCGCCGTCAAAGGCAAGCTGAATGATGCCCGTTCTGTCCCTCATATCAATGAAAATCAGATTGCCGAGATTTCTCTGGCGCTGTGCCCAGCCGAAAAGAACGACGGGGCTTCCCACGTCAAGCGTGTGCAGTGTGCCGCAATATGCAGTGCGTTTTAAGCCTTTAATGTTGTCCATAAAATATTCTCCAAATCAGTTCTGATTATTTGCGTCGGTTTCATTTACTCCGAAAATCGAGCCGAAATCAAAAGCCTCGCCGTTGATTTCAAGGTCTGCAAGCTGGTCTGAAAGCGTGATGTTGTAATATCCGCTCACGAAGGTTGCAAGCGCAAGCTCGGTTTCCGTGCCGTTTTTCATATCCTTAAGCTTTGCAACGCCTTCTTCAACCTCGTTATCGCCGATAACGATCGTGTATTTGGCGCCAAGCTTGTCCGCATATTTCATCTGCGCGCGCAGTGAACGGCCGTTTAAATCGTAAAGGCAGCTGAAGCCCTCGGCGCGCATATCCTTTGCAATATCAACAGCCTTGAGCGTTGCCTTTTCGCCGAGCGCAACGATGAATAAATCGGTTGCCGCAGCCTCGGGGAAATCGCAGCCCTGCGCTTCCATAAGCAGCATAAGCCTTTCAAGCCCCATACCGAAGCCGAGCGAAGGAGTGGGTTGGCCGCCGAGCTCCTCGATAAGCCCGTCGTATCTGCCGCCTCCGCAAACGGTGCCCTGAGCGCCGATTGAATCGGAAACGAATTCGAAAACGGTTTTCGTGTAATAATCAAGCCCGCGAACGATTCTCGGGTTAATCTTAAATTCAATGCCCTGCGCGGTTAAATACTGCTTAACCTTTCCGAAATGCTCCTCGCATTCATCGCAGAGATAATCAAGAATAACGGGCGCGCCCTCGCCGATTTTTGAATCAACGGGGGATTTGCAGTCCAGAATTCTCATCGGGTTGCGGTCAAGGCGCTCCTTGCAGGTGTCGCAAAGCTCGTCAAAATGCCCCTTGAAGTATTCCTTCAGCGCCTCGTTATATTTTGCTCTGCATTCGGGGCAGCCGATTGAATTGAGCTGCAGCTCCAAATCCTTAACGCCGAGCTCGTCAAACAGCGTTTTTGCCATTGCAATGATTTCCGCGTCCGCAAGCGGGGAAGCGCTGCCGAAGCACTCAACGCCAAACTGGTGGAATTCCCTGAGCCTGCCTGCCTGCGGCTTTTCATAGCGATAGCAGGAGGTCAGATAGCAAACCTTCTGCGGCAACGCCTCGTTTGAGAGCCCGTTTTCAAGGAAGGAGCGCGCAGCGCCCGCCGTGCCCTCGGGGCGCAGGGTAATGTTTCTGCCGCCCTTATCGTCAAAGGAATACATTTCCTTCTGCACGACGTCCGTCGTATCTCCTACGCCGCGCTGGAAAAGCTCCGTGTGCTCAAACACGGGCGTGCGGATTTCCTTAAAGCCGAAGCGCTCCGCAACGTCAAGCGCGGTTGCTTCGATATACTGATTTTTGTGCACCTCTGCGGGCAGCACATCCTTTGTGCCTTTAATAGCTTTTGTTATTAATGCCATTTGTTCTCCAATCGTAAATATCGTAAAAACAGGGCGCAGCCACTCTGCGCCCTATTTTCTTTTTAAATCAGTTGTTCTGGTTATAACGGGGATTAACGATTTCTCTCCATTCAAAGTCCCCGCGCTCAATTCCGCGCACCAATGCCTCCGCAGTGGCAATGTTGGTTGCATAAGGAATGTTATGCACGTCGCAAAGGCGCAGCAGGTCGTTATCATTCGGCTCGTGCGGCTTCGGGTCAAGCGGGTCTCTGAAGAATATTAATAAGTCAATCTCGTTATACGCAATTCGGCTTGCAATCTGCTGACCGCCGCCGTGGCTTCCGATAAGGAAGCAGTTGATATCAAGCCCGGTTGCTTCCTGAACGAGTTTGCCCGTCGTCCCCGTGGCACAGATATCGTGGCGGCTCAGAATTCCGCAGTATGCAATACAGAACTGCACTAAAAGTTCCTTTTTTGCGTCATGCGCGATAAGAGCAATATTCAAAATTTCCACCTCTTTTGCTGTTGGTAGTGCTGTGGTTTAGATGATTATACACTCTAATCATAGCATAATATAAAATTTTATTCAAGAAATTTTTGATATTTATAAATATTGTACAAAAAACCTCGGATTTTTTTATCCTAAAAGCTCGCCCGTCTGCTGCGCGGGGCGCTCGTCGGTGTTGTTTGAATAGTAATAATCAATGATGGAGGAGGTTATCTGCGCGGTTGAGGTACCCGAGCCCGCAAGCTCGATAACCGAGGCGATTGAAATCTCGGGATTGTCATAGGGTGCAAAGGTAATCAGAAAGCCGTTGTTAACCTTCTGCCCGTTTTTGATAACCTGTGAGGTACCCGTTTTGCAGGCAACGGGGGTGCTTATCCGGCTGAATACGCTTGCGGGGCCGCCGCTCGTTGCAACCATTCGCATACCCTCCTGCACGATGTTGAAGGTGTTTTCGGAAATCGGCAAATCCTCCGCAACCGTTGCGCCCTTTTCATCAACGCTGCCCGTGGAGGTGTTGATAACGGATTTCACGAAATGCAGCTCGTATCTCGTGCCCTTGTTTGCAACCGTTGCGCAGTAATTGCAAAGCTGCAGCGGGGAAAACAGATTGTCCGACTGACCGATACCGCTTTGAATAGTATCGCCCATCTGCCAGGTTTTATTATATCTTTCCGCGCTTGCGGGTCCTGCAAGCACGCCCTTTGCCTCGTTGATTTCAACGCCCGTCTTTTCGCCGAGGCCGAACATTGAGGCATACTCATTCATCTTTGCAATGCCCAGATTATCCGCAACGTTATAGAAAAAGATGTTGCAGGAATCGCGCAGCGCCGTCCTTACGGTTTCGCCGCCGTGCGCGTTGTTGTTAAGGCAGTGGAAGGTTATGTCGTAGTACTGCCAGGAGCCGTTGCAGTAAAATTTGGTTGACTCCGTCAGCACGCCCTCCTCAAGCCCCGCGCAAGCCATCATCGGCTTGAAGGTTGAGCCCGGAGCGTAGGTGCCCAGCGCAAAGCGGTTGAAAAGGGGAGTGCGCTTATCCTCAATGAGGTCGGAATAATGCTCGTAATAATCGTTGATATTGTAAGTGGGATAGGAAGCCGCGGCAAGGATTTCGCCCGAATTGATATCCTCAACGACTACGGCGCCCGCGCTTCTTGAAATGCTCACGCTGTTGCAGGTTTCTTTCAGCTTTTCCTGTGCAAGGTGCTGCAAATCCCTGTCAATCGTCAGCACGATGGTGTTGCCCTGAATCGGGTTTTTGGTAACCTCTTTGCTTACCACGTTGCCGTCGCTGTCAATCTTTATCGTAAGCTCGCCGGGGATGCCGCGAAGCTCGCTTTCCATTGCGGCTTCAATTCCGCTTTCGCCGATAGAGTCCGTAATGCTGTAGCCGCTGTCCTTAAGCTCGGCGTATTCCTCGGCGTTGATTTTCCTAATCGTGCCCAGAATGTGGGGCGCAAGGTTGCTGTCCGTATATTCGCGGTAAGCAACCGCCTTAACGTCCGCGCCGCGGTAGGTGTCGCCGTTTTCCTTAATTGCGGCAACGGTTTCGTCGCTCACGTCGTCCGCAATGGTAATCGGGTTTTCAATTGCGAAAAGCAGGCGGGTGAGCTCGTATCTTATGCCGCCGATTTTAAAGGCGGTTTCAATATCGTAAGCCTCAAGCCCGTAAAGCTCAACCATCGTGTCAAAGCAGTTCTGCGGGGTTGCATAGCTCTGCAGGTTGAACATATCCTTGCTCTTCATCGTTTCAACTGCCTTTTCGTCATCTGAAAAGGCAATTGAGCCGCCGTCGTAAACGAGGGGCAGGTTATAAACGTATTCCTCGCCGTTCGCCTCAAACAGCTTTATGAGGTTCAGAACGACCTGATTTCTTGCGGCGTTATCCGTCTTGGCAGGGAAGTATGCCGCGTCAAGCACGATTGAATTGCCCTGCCTGTTCGTAACGAGGGAGTTGCCGTTTCTGTCCACAATTTCGCCCCTTGCGGCTTCAAGTGGCACGGTATAGGTTTTAACGGCGTTGTTCTGCGCCTTGTAAAACTCTTCGTTCACAATCTGAATATCGTAAAGCTTTATGCCGAAGCCCAGCACGAGCGCGATAACGAGAATAATTGCCACCACTGCTCTGGAGCTGAAATGTATGCTTTTCACGGCGTTCCCTCCTTTCGTAGATTTTGTTTCGGATTATTTTATGCTAACGGGTTTGTTAAGCACCTTTTTAACGGGGCTTATGCAGAACCACACCATCGGCGTGATTGCAATCGTGTAAATTGCGCACGGCAGATAGAAGCTGAAAAGCGTCAGCTCCATTCCGTGCATATTCCTGAAAATAATGAAAAACAGCCAGTACAGCAGGCAGTATGCGAAAATTTCCGCAGCCGAGAATATGAAGCCCGTCAGAAAGGTTGCGCGCACGTAGTAGGTTACAAGCGCGGCGCAGAAGAAGCAGAACAGGCACATAAATATTGCGTTGAAGCCGTAGTGCTGCGCTGAGGTTAAATCCCAGAGCATTCCGCCGAAAAGCCCGTAAAGCCCTGCGTGCAGCTCGTCCTCGCCGATGCCGATAATCATACATACGGGCAGCAGCAGAAACAGGCGCGCGCTGCCGATTTCAAGCGTCAGCCCCTGCGTGTTCTGAAGCAAGGCGGCAAGGGAAATGATTATCACATACGTAACAGCCTTGCTGATGCGCTGCTTATATGATAAATCCATCACTGCCCCTCGCTTTCAAAGCCCGTTAAAATAAGGCAGTTTGAGATATTGTTAACGTCAATCCCGGGCTGAATAACGGCGTAGGAGGCAATGGAGGTTTCCTCCTCGTTAATCTCCTCAACCGTGCCGATAACGAGCCCCTTAGGTATGCGCCCGCTGATGCCCGCGGTGCTGATGATTGAGCCGTAGGTAACAGAGGTGTTTGACTCAAGGTTTGCCATCTTGCACCTGCCCTTTGCGGCAAGGCGGGAATCGCCCGTAACGTAAGAGATTTCGCCCGAAATGATTTCATAAGCGGAAACGGAAAAATCGGGGTCAAGAATGGTTTTAACAACGCTGTAGGTGGGGTACGCCTTGTCGATTATACCGACGATGTAATTGCCGTAAAGCACTGCGTCGCCCTCTTTGATGCCGCTAATAACGCCCTTGTTGATGGTGTAGGAGCCGAAGATATCCGCAGCGTCCCTGCCGGTAACGCTCGCCTCAACGAAGGTGAAATCAGGGTTTTCCTCCTTAAGCCCGAGCGCGTCCTTATAAAGCGCGTTTTGCTTCTGCAGGTTTTCGTAATCGGAAAGCTGGTCCTGCAGTGCGCCGACCTCCTGCTCAAGATAATCAATGCGCCTAAGGTATTCCGCGTTGCCGCTTGCCTCGCCGAAAACGTATGTAATCCCGTTTGAAATTTTGGTTGCCACCCAGTTTGCGGGTGAGAATATGGTGCCGATAATGCCGGATTGCGCCGTTTCGCCGCTTCCGTTTGCCGCGCAGATAAGCGCTCCCGCAAGCAGCAGGGCAATTATTCCCGCTATCAGCTTAAAGCGTGTGCTTTTAAAAAGCTCTTTCATAATAGATTTATTCCTTTATCTTGCTCTTCTGAGCTTCATTGCGGTGCCGATTGCAACTGCCTCCATCGTGTTTTCGGGCAGGTGCACCTGCATTTTGGTTTCCTTTGCGATAAGCTCGGGCAAGCCCTTAAGCAGCGCGGTGCCGCCCGTGAGGTAAATGCCCCTGTCAATGATATCCGCCGCAAGCTCGGGCAGGGTAACCTCAAGCGTTTCCCTGATTGCCGTTATGATTTCGCCGACGGGCTCAAGCAGCACCTCGCGGATTTGCTCGGAGGTGATTTCGATTGCCTTGGGCAGTCCGTCGGTCAGATTCCTGCCGCGAACCTCCATTGCGCCCTCGCCGTCGTAAGCGGAAACGGAGCCGATTTTCAGCTTGATATCCTCCGCCGTAACGTCGCCAATAAGCAGATTATGGTTTTTCTTCATATAGTTGATGATTGCCTCGTTAAGCGCGTTGCCTGCAATTTTAACGCTTTTTCTCGCGGCAATTCCGCCGAGGGAAATAACGGCAATGTCGCAGGTGCCGCCGCCGATGTCAACCACCATTGAGCCCGTTGCGTCGTAAACGGGAAGCCCTGCGCCCAGAGCAGCCGCCATAGGCTCCTCAATCAGCTCAACCTCCTGAATTCCCGCAGCGCGCGCAGCGTCCTCAACGGCTCTGCGCTCAACCTCGGTAACGCCGCTCGGAACGGTTACGACCGCTCGCGTCCTCTTGAACATAGAGGTTTTTGAGGCGCCGAAAATAAAGCTGTGAAGCATATCCGCCGTCATATCAAAATCCGCAATAACGCCGTCGCGAAGGGGCTTGATTGCAATAATCGAGCCGGGCGTTCTGCCAATCATTTCCTTTGCTCTGCTGCCCGTGGCAAGCACTCTGCGGGATTTAACGTCAACCGCAACAACGCTGGGCTCGCGGATGATGATTTTGCCTCTCCTGTCGCAGATAACAGTGTTTTCCGTGCCCAAATCAATGCCGATATCCATTGTTAATATCATAATAAAATCTCTCTCTTTCAAAACGGTCAATTTTAAAAAACCGTATATTAATCCAATATAAAATTCATTATATATTAAATGCTTTTATATAACAATAGAAAATTTGAAATTAATTGAAAAAATTAAAAAATCGGCAAAAGAGAGCGGTCCCTCCTTTACCGAATTATACTATCTGTAAAATTCAATATTACACCTATGTACAAATGGGGTCGTACCCCATTTGTACATTATAAGGCGGTGGTGAATTCGTAGCCCAGGCTGCGGATTTCGTCAACGATTTGCCCCATCAGGCTTGCGTTGGTTTGCGACACCGCGTGCAGCAGCATTATTTCCCCGTTATGCGTTGAACCCACGATTTTTTCAAGCGCCGCAGCCTCGTCGGGCTGATTGTCCGTTTCCCAGTCCTGATATGCAAAGCTCCAGAAAACGCTGCGGTAATTCAGGCTCTGCGCAAGCGCAACCGTCTGCTCGCTGAACGCGCCCTCGGGGAAGCGGAAATACTGCATATTATACTGATAATTCTCAGCCACGTAATCGTGCGCCAACGTGATTTCGTCGGACGCCTCGGCAAGCGAAATCTGCGTCATATTCTTGTGCGAATAGCTGTGGTTTGCAAGGATGTGCCCCTCGTCAATCATCCTTTGCACAAGCTCCGGATTATCCCTGATATAATCGTAGGTGCAAAAGAAAATTGCGCTCACCTGCTTTTCTTTCAGAGTGTCCAAAATCTGAGCCGTGAAGCCGTTTTCATAGCCCTCGTCAAAGGTCAGGCAGATTTGCTTTTCATCGGGCAGCAGCCATTGCGCGTTGAGCTCGCTGAATTTATTCTGCAGGTTTTCCGGGTCAGCGGGGCGCTGATGGTCGGTAATATTTCCGGGTCCCCAGACAATCGGCGCAGGGTCGTATTCGCTAACGGTCAGCGAAACGTCGGTCGCGCTCAGCGTGGTTTCGGCAAGGCTCGTTGAGGTTTCATTCTGCGCGGTCACGGTTTCCTTTTCCGTCTGCATATTAACGGCGCAGCCGCCCAGCATTGCGGCGGTCGTGCAAAGGCAAATCAAGGTTTTAAAAATTTTCATAGAAAAAACTCCTCCTGCAATTATTTTTTGCAGAAGGAGCAATTTTAAAATTGGAAAAAATAATTTATAGAAAACTTCTGAAAAGACGAAAAGTGCAAAAAACCGATGGCTCAATACCCTCGGGATTTTTTGATTAATATTACAAAAGTGCTTTGCACGCGGGACGCCGAGGTCGTCGTCCCCTACAAAATTATTCTAACAAAATTGACAATAATTATGCGCGTTTATGCCCTTTTCGGGAGCTTTAATTATTAGCCTTTTCAACGCTTTTCATTTTTAGATATGCATTTATAAAGCCGTCAATATCGCCGTCCATAACCGCGTTGATATTGCCCATTTCATAGCCCGTGCGGTGGTCCTTCGCCATCGTGTAAGGCATAAATACGTAGGAGCGAATCTGGCTGCCCCAGGCGATTTCCTTCTGGTCGCCCTTAATATCCTCAATCTTTTCAAGGTTTTCGCGCTCCTTGATTTCAACCAGCTTGGATTTCAGCATCCTCATTGCAACCTCGCGGTTCTGGTGCTGCGAACGCTCAATCTGGCAGGAAACGACGATGCCCGTCGGAATATGCGTAAGCCTAACTGCTGATGAGGTTTTGTTAACCTTCTGACCGCCTGCGCCGGACGCGCGGTAAACGTCCATTTTGATATCCTCCTCGCGGATTTCAACCTGCACATCGTCGTCAATTTCGGGCATAACCTCAAGGGATGCAAAGCTCGTGTGCCTCCTGCCCGAGGAGTCAAACGGGGAAACGCGCACGAGGCGGTGAATTCCCATTTCGCCCTTGAGATAGCCGTAAGCATTTTCGCCCTCAACGAGGATGGTTGCGCTTTTTAAGCCCGCAACATCGCCGTCAAGATAATCAAGGGTGGAAACCTTATAGCCGTTTCTCTCGCCCCAGCGGTTATACATTCTGAAAAGCATTTCAGCCCAGTCCATAGCCTCCGTGCCGCCTGCACCCGCGTGGAAGGTCAGCAACGCGTTTTTGCTGTCATATTCACCGCTCAGCAGGGTGGAGAGGGTGAGGCTTTCAATCCTTTTTTCAATCTCATCAACGGAAGCGGTGCAGTCCTCAAGCAGGCTTTCATCGCCCTCCTCGTCCGCAAGCTCAATCATAACGAGTGCGTCCTCATAATCGGCTTTAAGCGAATTATAGCTTTCAACCTTTGATTTAAGCGCGCCGGTTTTCTTCAGGATTTTCTGGCTTGCCTCCATATCGTCCCAGAAATTCGGCTCTGCAGCCTTTGCCTCAAGCTCCCTGATTTCCTCCTGAAGCATATCAATTGCAAGCGCTTCCTTTAAGTTTTCAATCGGTTTTTCAGACTCTAAAAGCCTGAAACGCAGATTTTCAAATTCAACCATATGATCACCAAATGTTTAATCTAAATTTAAGTTTTGCGAGTGATATTATAAACAACTTAACCGTTTATTGCAAGCGAATTAAAAAAATATATTATAATTGTTTCAATCTTATTATTGATTTTTTATACTGCAATCAGTTATAATATAATGAATAAATTTGTAATTATATAATTTTGGAGATAATTAATGGCTATTTTTGAAAACGATATTTGCCCCGTTTGCCAAAAGGCTTTTGAAGCGGGCGATGATATTGTCGTTTGCCCCGAATGCGGCACCCCGCATCACAGAGAATGCTATAATCAGCTCGGCAGATGCGCTAATTCCGCGCTTCACGCAGAGGGCTTTGTGTTTAAAAGAGCCGCTTCAGAAAAAGCGGAGAATGAAAAGGCAGAAGAGCAGGGAGCTAATATTCCGCCGTTTTTCGCAAGCCTTATGGCAGATGCGGAAAGGCAGAGCAAGGAAGCTGAGACAAAGCCTCAGCAGCAGGCGCAGAGCAATCCTTTCACTCCGCCGCAGATTTCGGGTCAGTCGGATATCAAGGAGATTGACGGTCAGCCCGTCGGCTATATCGCAACGGCAGTCGGCGCAAACGCCCGCCGCTTCGTAAACGTGTTCAGCAGGAATAAAACCGTCGGCTGGAACTGGAGCGCGTTCATTTTCGGTCCCTTCTATTTTCTTTACAGAAAGATGCTTCGCGAGGGGCTGTTCGTCGCCGCGTTTGATATGGTTATCAGAATCGGAGTTATGCTGCTTTTCAAGGATTCGGTGGACGCTTATAATCAGGGCTACAGCGCTATTATGCAGGGAATGATGAATAAAAGCATAACCAACGCCGAAGCCGCAAATCAGATTTCGGCGCTGCTCGAAGCCTCGGGCTATATGCGCCCCGCAACGCTGATTTTAGTTCTGCTCGTCATCGTGCATATTCTTTGCGCCCTGTTTGCGGACGGCATTTATAAGAAAAAAATAATCAGCATCGTTAAAGAGGCGGATTCAAAGCTTGAGGAGGATGCATTCTTCGGCGTAACCCCGTTTATGGGGCAGCCTGAGGATGCAAGGCCTGAGGAAATTAAGATGCTCTATCTTTCCTCAAAGGGCGGAGTTTCATTCTTTATACCGCTTTGTGCTTATTTTGTTTTAACTTTATTAAATATGCTTTAAGCATTAAATAAATCAGTAAAATTTGAAATACGGAGGTTTCAGTTATGAAGGTAAAAAAGGCAATAATCCCCGCTGCAGGTATGGGCACAAGAGTGCTGCCTGCTTCAAAGGCAGTGCCGAAGGAAATGCTCAACATCGTTGATAAGCCCGCGATTCAGTACATCGTTGAAGAGGCTTTCAATTCCGGTATTGAGGAAATCCTTATCATCACAAACAGGGGCAAGGGCGCTATTGAGGACCATTTTGACCATGCTTATGAGCTTGAATCAAAGCTTGAGGGCAATGAGAGCAA
>CAJOJV010000034.1:0-17548 GCA_905234995.1 uncultured Eubacterium sp.
GTTGTCTGCTCAGTTGCAAGAATATCATGCTTTTCAGCATCCGTGCTGTTAAAGAAGGTTATTGCATCAATTGCATCTGCAACAGACTCAAGAGCAGCTGCGGAATGCTTAACGGTTGAATTGGAAGCTGCAAGCGCTGCCTCAAGCTGAGTCTTGGCAGCGTTGAAGGCATCCCAGTTTGCGCGAAGTTTAAGCTGCTGATGGCAAACGTCACAGATTGTATCATTATTTGCATCCGTGCAGGCGGAGGTTTGCGAAATCTCGTTAAACGTTACGTTATCAAGCGGCATATACGTTGATGAAACGGTTGAAGGCCAGGAATAAATTGTGTGGCTTTCGGAGTCATAATCGCTTGCCGTTGCAGTATTAGCAGGAATATTTGCAAGATAATCGCCTGCTTCAACGATTTCGGACTGAACGGAATTTGTAAGGTTATAAGTTACGGTATACCTAATCTTTTCAAGATTAATTGCGTTATAAAGCTGAACGGCATTTTTGATATCGGCAGCGCAGGTCTGAACCGCACCTGCAACGTTATCCGAATAAGTGTAATTATTCGGGTTGCACTTCATAACCTCATAAATCGCGAGATAATAGTTATTCAGAGATTCCTCGGTGTATTTCCACTCGTTGCCCTGAACAACATCATAATAATACTGCCTTGCCTCATCAATAATGCTGTAAATCGGCTGATAGTTCAAAACGTAAGTGCTGCTCTCGTTATTATAAAGAGCCTCGTTAGAATAATCAGTGCTCTTATCCTTTGAATAAAGATTGAAGCCGATCTGAGTGCCGCTTGAAGCATTGAACACCTCGTAATAATTCGTCGTATCGCCGGTGCCGACATAATCAAGCTCGTTCCACCAGAATCTCTGAGTTGAGGTGTTATCCTGTTCGCCCGAATCATAATCGTAATCAGTGCCGTTACCGTAGCCGATTTTCTGCGCAGCATTGCTTGCATTAATAGTGGCGCCCGCCCAGCTCTGATAATCGCCGTTAAGGAAGCCGTACCAATAATGATCTAAATGGAAGCTGGTGTTAGTGCTGTAAAGCGTTTTCATATTAGGGTTATAAGAGGTGTTGCCCGTCTTATAAGCAATGGATTCAAGCTCGATCGGAAGCGAAGCCTTATGCGTGCCGTCATAAACGAGAACGATATTCATAGGCATCGGCAGCTTAAGCTTAAGGTGCTTGATTTTAGCATAGTTTTTTTCCGTGCTGCTCGCCGTCATATTCCAGCCCGTGTTTGTTGAGCAGTAAACAACGTTGCTGCCCGCGCCTGTTGTAGCATTGCCCTCGTGATAAGCACTTGCTGCAAAATTAATATACGCGGAATTGAAGTTTGAAATATTATTTTCAACGTATTCTCTTGCAACCGTAATTGCATATTCGTTTTGCAGCTCGGTTAAAAGCACTGACGGATCCATCGCGCCTGCATATATTCTCAGATCGTCAATATATGAATTTGCATAAGCAGTCCAATAAGCATTGCCCTGACCTGCATAAACATTTCTCGGCTGCCTGAAGAAGTGGCTCATTGTATAATCCGAGCCTTCCAGGTTATTGCCCGCGCCCGTGGAGGTATACTGCAGGGTATCGTCTACATAAACCTTAAGTGCATTATAAGAGGCATAAGGATAAATAACGATTGTTAAAAGCTGCCAGGTTGAAGCGGTTAAAGCAAATTTAGCGCCGTCATAATTGAGGTCTATAAAATGAACGTTATTGCCGTCGCCGTAGCAATAGTAAATTCTGCCGTCCTCAAGGATGGAGAAATATTTTTTGCTGTTATCCTCAACGTTATTAGTAAAGCCGTCTGCAATTTCAACAAGGGCAGCATCACTGTCAATGGTGTCGCCGGGATTAACCCACATAGAAATTGTGTAAGCCTGAGCCTTTTCATCGCCCGTATAGGTTGCAAGCTGCTTTCTTGAATTATAAAGCCTTGTTACATTATATCTGTCAGCAAAAGTATATGTGCCGTCGTCTGACTGATAAATGAGCTTAGCCTCTGCATACTCGGATTTAACCTGAGAAGCAGTAAGCGAATAATCCCTGAATCTGATGTTTTTATATGAATAACAGCCGAGAGTCCAGGGGTGATCGTCACTCCAGCCGAAGCCGACATATCTCGTTCCGCTTGACGGGAAATCAATCGTTGCATTTTCGGAGCAAACGAGCTCTCCGTCCTTATAAAGTGAAATCGTCGTACCGTCGGAAACAAGGGTAAAGGTATATTCAACGCCCTCTTTAATTTCGGTTTCGCCAACATAATGATCGTTTGAGGCGCCAGATTCCTGCAGCCAAACCTGACCGTTGCCGAAAAGCATAAAGAAATCCTGAACGCCGCCGCCGTTATCGCCCGTAGAAAGAGTGATTATCGGCGCGCCTGAATAAGCGGCGTTATCCATAATTACGTCAAAGGAAATTGTGTATATATCATCGGGGAGCATATTAACAGCCGTCGGTTCATCGTGATTGATGAAAAGATAGCTTCTGTCAAGTGAAACGTAGCCGCTGTTCTTGGCAACAGTGACAGAACCGTCACCCGGGCGCATTACGCATTCATAGCCGGAGGAATCCTTATAGTATTCCCATTTCCAGTTATTATTGCTGTAAGGATAAGTGAAGTTATAGGTGACGTCCGTTTCGGTTGAAAGCCCGTAAGCCTCAGCCATTCTGTCATACTCAGCCTTGGTAATCTGAACAACGGAAGCGTGACGGGGATTAAGCTGATTAATTGAAACAGCGCTGTCGTCAAGCTGAGTGAAATTCTTATAGTCTGTTGACTGCAGTGCAACAAAATAGCCGTCAACATAAGCGTCTGCAAACATTGTGAGCGTGTCGCCGATTAAATGGCAGTTTGCACCCTCAAGGGCAATATCTGTTGAAATAACCTTGGTGGGAGTTGCGGTATAAGGGCCGGTGAGGTTATCTGAGGTAACATAGCAGATTGTGCCTGATTCCTCATCCTTATAATACATATACCAGGTGTTATCGGCTGAATTATAATGAATATCCTCATCTATAGCAGCCTGCCAATTGCCGTCTGCTTTATTTGGCGCCGCATAAAGATACTGTGGCTCAGTGAAGGTGATGAAATCAGTCGTGTAGGAATACACAACCGCACATCTCCAGGTATCAAAGAAGTTGCTCCAGTAAACCATATAAGCCTGCTCGTTCTCATCCCAGATAAACTGAGGGGCCCAGGCGCGAATGGTTGAGCCGAAATCATTCGTGCGCAGATACGATGTAGAATCATTGACATCGTCTAAAAACTGAAGCGTTGCAGTGCCCGCAAGCGGAGTTCCGTTTCCGTCAACGAACGCGCCTGCAGCAGATACATCAAGATCGGTTATCTGAGTCCAGTCAACAAGATTTTCGGAATGCCACACGTAAATGCAGGTGTCACCCGACCAGCTCTCAGATGCATCCATATCGGTTGCAACCATATAAAATGAGCCATCCTGCGCTCTTGCAATATACGGATCGCGAGCGCAGCCCGAAGAATTGTTTGCTGAGGTTTTCTGAGGAATAACAACGGGTCTGTTGCCGTTGAGCGCCTTAAAATTCAAGCCATCCTCGGAAAGAGCAAAGTTAAGCCTTTGTTCGTTAACCGCATTTCCCGTAAAATATGCAAAGAGGTAATAATCGTCGTTATCTGCGGTTGCGGATAAAGCAAAGGCAGGCAGCATCGTTATCACCATAACAATTGCAAGGAAAAAGGAAAGCGTTTTTTTGCTTACTTTTTTCATAAATATTTCCCTTTCTTTAATTATAAAATTATACAAATATATAATAACATAAGATATTAAGAACTGTCAATAAATAAAATTTACAAATTATTTACAAATAAAAAACGGATAAGCAAATGCCTATCCGTTCCAAAATAATTATTTAGCTTTATTTGACAACTCTGATAAAACTGTAGCCAGCCTCCTCAACCGCAGCTTTTATCTCGTCATCAGAGGCTTCCCCGCCTTCAATAAAGGCTTTATTTGCATTATGGTCCGCCTTAACCTTTAAACCGAGCTTATCGAGCGCCTCGGTGACGTGCTTTTCACAGTGCTCGCACATCATTCCCTCAATCTCAATATAAGGGGTTTTATCCTTTTTAAAAATGCTCATATCTATTTCTCCTTTAGCTTTTCTTTTTATCGGTTTATTTACGTTGACGAAATTCAGCCTGAGCGCGTTCATAACGACACAGAAGCTTGAAAGGCTCATTGCCGCCGCTCCTATCATCGGATTAAGCTTAATTCCGAAGGCAGGATAAAGCGCACCTGCGGCAATCGGAATTCCTATAACGTTATATATAAAAGCCCAGAAAAGGTTTTCCTTAATATTTATTATGACCCTTCTTGAAAGATTTATTGCTCTCGGTATATCAAGTGGGTCGGATTTCATAAGAACGACGTCGGCGGCATCAATGGCTACGTCAGTACCTGCGCCGATTGCTATACCCGTGTCAGCCCTTGTGAGTGCAGGAGCATCGTTAATACCGTCGCCCACCATTGCAACCGAGCCGAAAGCCTCAAGTGCTCTGACGCATTGCTCTTTTTCATCGGGAAGCACCTGAGCGACAATGTTTTTGATATCCACTCCCGAGGCGATTGCGTTTGCCGTGCGTTCATTATCGCCTGTTATCATAACCGTTTGTATTCCCATATTATTAAGCATTTTTATTGTATCCGACGCAGTTTTTTTAACAGTATCGGCAACTGCAATTGCGCCTATGAACGAGCTTTCGATTGCGAAATACAAAATCGTTTTTCCTTCTTCGGAAAAGCTTTCCGCCTTTTCGATAACCTCCGCACTTATATCGACAATACCCGAAATATAATCGCAGCTCCCCGCATATACGGTTTTTCCGTAAATGATTCCGTTAAGTCCTTTTCCCGCAATAACCTGAACGTTTTCACAAGCCTTAAGTTCAATATCTTTTTCCTTGCAATATGAAACGACAGCCCTTGCAAGAGGATGCTCCGACTTACTTTCAAGCGAATAAGCAGTACTTAAAAGGAGCGTTTCATCATTATAGATAACGTCTGTAACAGACGGCTCGCCGTTTGTAATCGTGCCCGTTTTATCCAGGCAGACGATATCTGCCTTTCCGCATACTTCAAGGCTTTGGGCTGTTTTAAAGAGTATGCCGTGCTTTGCACCCTTGCCGCTGCCGACCATAATTGCAACGGGCGTTGCAAGTCCGAGCGCACAAGGGCAGCTTATAACCAAAACGGATATGCCCCTTGCAAGGATAAAGCCTGCGCTCTCCCCTGCTAAAAGCCAAATAAACATTGTTATTATTGAAATAACTATAACGGACGGAACAAATACGGCGGAAACCTTATCCGCAAGCTTTGCTATAGGTGCCTTGGACGCTGCTGCGTCAGACACCATCTGTATAATTTTTGAAAGCGCCGTATCCTTACCGACGGAGGTTGCGCGACATTTAATATAGCCCGACTGATTAATTGTTGCGGCAGATACGTTATCGCCTTCAGCCTTATCAACGGGAACACTTTCCCCCGTTAATGCAGACTCGTCAACAGCGCTGTGCCCGCTGATAATTACGCCGTCAACGGGAATGCTCTCTCCTGCCTTGACGGCAAAAATATCGCCGACTTTAACTTCATCTGAATTTACAGTTTTAATCTCGCCGTCAACAATCAGATTTGCGGTATCGGGGGCAAGGCTCATTAAGCTTTTAAGCGCGTTAGTCGTTTTGCCCTTAGAATAAGATTCAAGCGTTTTGCCGACGGTAATCAGCGTTAATATCATTGCCGCAGACTCAAAATAGAGATTAGCGTGCATAAATTCCATAACCGCAGATACGTCTTCACTTCTCAGCATATTTGAGGCTATGAACATTACAACCGTGCTGTAAGCAAAGGCGGCGCCCGAGCCAAGCGCGACGAGCGTATCCATATTAGGCGCCTTGTGAATTAAGCCCTTAAAACCGCTGATGAAGAATTTTCTGTTAATCAGCATAATCAGCACTGTCAGCAGCATTTCAAACGCGGCCATGCGAAGGGGATTATCAAGCAGCATCGTCGAAATATACCAGCCAAGCATCATATGCCCCATAGAAACGTACATCAGCGGAAATAAAAGCAACGCCGAGCAAAGCAATCTTATAAGCAGTCCTCGGGTTTCATCATCCCTTAACTGCGTGTTCAGTTTATCGTTGTTTTCATCTTTTACGGTTGCGCCGTAGCCCGCGTCAACAACAGCTTTAATTATGCTTTCATCATCAGCCGTTCCTTGGACAAGCATTGAATTTGTGAGCAAATTGACTGAAACCTCTTCAACTCCCTCAACCTCAGAAACAGCCTTTTCAACCCTTGCAGAGCAGGCAGCACAGCTCATACCCGTTATATCATATTGCGACATATTACACCAAAACCTTTGTAAGCCAAAGTTAGTTTAAATTAACTTAACTTCAAATTAACGGGGTGGAACACTCCACCCCAATTATTTTTATTTCTTTTTATTAGCTTTTGCTTCTTCTTTTGCTTTGCGCTCTGCAACCTTGCGCTTTGCCTCTTCAACAATGCGCTGCTGCTCCTCGGCAGCTGCCTTTTCAGCCTCTTCGCGCTGCTTTTCCTTGCGCTCGGCATCAGCCTTTTCCTTTTCTTCCTTAGCTGCAACACGTGCAAGGCGCTCATTTTCAAGCTCCTCATCGGTTTTTGCGGGAGCAATTGCAACGGCAATATTAATTCCCATTGCGCCGAAAAGAAGAATAAGGGCAACAAAATATCCCCAGGATATTCCGCCTGAAACTCCGATAGCGTTAATTGCGCCTACCGAAAAAGCGCCCGCGCTTTCGCCTGCGCCTGCAGTCATTGAAAAGAAAGCAACTGCAAGAACGGAAAAAATTATTGAAATAATATCAGTTGTTACTGTTGACTTTGTTTTTGGCTTACCGCATTTAATAATGTTAAGGAAAAATGCCAAAACGATAAAGAAAGCGGATAGGAAATAAAAAGCCGTGCCGAGAACAACATAGCTTACGGGACCGCCGAAGCCTTCAAATTTAAAACCATCAGAAATAACTGACATATTTTTGAATATCTGAAGCAATACATCAATTGCAGATTTTGAATGATTAAAGGACAGCAGAGTTAACTGCAGGCTGTCAGCAGAGCTTTTAATATCCGCCCACGGAAGAATAAAGCCGATTGCGGGAAGGAAGGTTAAAATCAATCTTGCAACTCTGAGCTTCGTTCCCCAAAGAGAATACTTAACTCTGTTCATTGTTTTATAGAATTTTAAGAACTGCTCCTCGGCTCTTCTGTTATCCTCCTCAAGCCTGTTAACCCAGTCATGATTAGGAATTGAAACGCCGCATTTTTTACAATCTGCTTTAAGATTATACCAAGCAATTTTTTCGCCGCAGTTTGGACAAGTTGCCATTTTCAGCACTCCTTATCAAAAATATCACAAAAATATTTTATAATGTTTAGAAATAAAAGTCAATAATATTATTTTTTGTATGTGTTTGGATTAAATAAAATCAGAATCGGGAATAATTCAAGCCTGCCTGCAAGCATATCAAAACAGAAAACGAGCTTTGAAAAGATACTGAAATCCGCATAATTACCCGTTGGCCCGACCATTTCAAGACCGGGACCTACATTATTAAGACACGAAATAACCGATGAAAGTGTTGTTGAAAAATC
This sequence comes from uncultured Eubacterium sp., assembly GCA_905234995.1. GTDB lineage: Bacteria > Bacillota > Clostridia > Oscillospirales > Acutalibacteraceae > Eubacterium_R. Next base: position 7,683 of record CAJOJV010000034.1, read on the forward strand.
AAAACCGTTTATAGAAATCAGCAAAGTTGACCCGATAAGAAGCACGCAGAAAACAACAAGATAAGTGTTAACTCCGTGAACAATTTCCTCATCAACAACATTCTTATTCATTCTGATTTTTGTTACTGAGCGCGGGCGCAGCGTTTTTCTTATCTGAGCAAGAGTCTGCTTGAAATAAAGCATAATTCTTGTAACCTTGATACCGCCGCCGGTGGATCCGACGCAGCCGCCAACGAACATCATTCCGAGCAGGATGCATTTTGAGAAGGTGTTCCACGTGTTGAAATCAACCGTGCAGAAGCCGGTTGTGCTCATAATAGCGTTAACATTGAAGGTCGCGTTTCTGATAGAATCGCTAAGATTGCCGTATATGGGCAGTATGTTAACCGTAATAAGCGCAATTGCGCCGATGTTCATAAGCACGTAAATCCAGAATTCCTCATCCTTAAGAACGAGCTTGAACTTTCTGACAAGCAAAAGGAAATACAGATTGAAATTCGTTCCGAAAAGGAACATAAAAACAATTATAATCCACTCAACTTTTGCACTATGGTAGCCGAGAATTGAATCATTAAGCACAGAAAAACCGCCCGTGCCTGCAGTAGAAAGCGCGGTTGTTACCGCATCATAAAGGCGCATTTTGGTGAACACAAAAAGAATAAACGCTTCAAAAAGAGTAATAAAAATATAAATTAAATAAAGAATTCTTGCACTGTTTTGAATTTTGGAAACCACCTTGCCCGCCTTCGGACCCGGCACCTCCGCCTTCATAACATACATCGTGTGTTCCTCGCCCTTGGGTAGCACGGCAATCATAAAGGAAAGAATTCCCATACCGCCAATCCAGTGCATAAATGAACGCCAGAAAAGAATTGATTTGGGTAATATTTCAATCTCTGTAATCACCGTTGCGCCTGTGGTTGAAAAGCCCGAGCATGCCTCAAAGAACGCATCAACATAATTAGGAATTGCGCCGCTTATAAAGAGCGGGAGTGCACCGAAGGCAGACATAACAATCCAAGCCGCACCGCAGATAAACAAACCTTCACGCGTATATATCTGCATTTTCTGAGGCTTTTTTATTGAGAGCGCCACACCGATAGCAAGCATTAGCACAGCCGGAATCAAAAATGATTTCAACTCCTGCTCGCTGTAATAAAGTGCAACCGCAAGCGGAAGCGCAAACAGCACGCCGACAATCATAAATATTTTTCCGAGAACGAAATTAACTGCTTTGAAATTCATATTTCCTCCAACACAAAAGAGAAGCTTTCAAAATCAAAAAATAATTAACTGAAGATATCGTTGATTTTTTCAATAATTCTTCCCTTGGAAACGATAATGATTTTATCGCCGTCCTGAATTGATTCACTGCCTGTAGGAATAATCAGCTTGCCTTTTCTGCCGATAGATGCAATAAGAATATTCTTTTTAAAGTCTATCTGGCTCAAAGGCTTGCCGAGGTTCTTTGTTTTACTGTCTGCAATAAACTCAGTTGCCTCAATCTTACCGTCAACAAGCTTATAAAGCGCTTTCATTTCGCCGGAGCTTGCGTGCTTTTTTGCCCTGATATAATGAGTGATAATATCAGTGGATGTGGAAATCGGATTAATAATGCTGTCCGTTGAAATATTATCAACAAGCTTTGCAAGATTAACGTTTTTTATCTTAGTGATGTTCTTCGGAACATTTTGCCTTGCGGAGAACATTGAAACCATAACGTTAACCTCATCGTGGTTAGTCAGGGTAACGACGGCGTCCATATCGTCAAGCCCCTCCTCAAGAAGAACGTTATAATCGTTAGCGTCTGCGCATACAACGGTTGCTCCGCTGATTTTATCTGAAAAAGCCTCGCACTTCTCATTATCCCTGTCAATCAGCACAACATTTTTTCCCTGAGAAACGAGCAGATTTGCAAGATAAAAAGCAATTCTTGAAGCTCCGATTATCATAACGTTTTTTATGTTTTCAACCTTTTTGCTCGGGTTTAAATCCTTAACGATTGCACCTATATATTTATTGCTTGCCGTGATATAAACAACGTCGCCCGTCTGAACGGTAAAATCACCGTTGGGAATATAAACCTCTTCCCCTCTGGCAACAGCACAGATAAGAAGGCGGTTGTTATATTTTGAGGAAATGCTGCCGATTTTCATATCAGCAATCGGGCTGTCAGTGCCAACCTTTATTTCAGCAAGATCAACAAGTCCGTTAGAAAAGGTTTCAATATTCATTGCGGACGGGAACTGAATCATTCTGCTGATTTCAAGAGCTGCGGATAAATCGGGATTAAGCATCATTGAGATACCGAGCTCGTTGCGCATAAAGTTAATCTGGCTAGTGTATTCGGGATTTCTGACGCGGGCAATCGTGTGCCTTGCGCCCATTCTGCGTGCAATGAAACAGGTGAGAATGTTGATTTCATCCTCATCCGTTGCGCCTATAACCAAATCAGCCCTCTGCACGTTAGCGTCACTGAGCACGGACCTGATTGTTCCGCTGCCGATAACGCCCTGCACGTCATAGGTATCAACGATGGAATTAACAAGCTCCTCGTTAATATCAACAACGGTTATATTATGGTTTTCCTGTGAAAGGCTGTTGGCAATACCGCTTCCGAGCCTGCCGCCGCCGACAATTACAATATCCAAGATTCTATCCTCCAACATCAATTAACTGAAATCCGAATACTGACTATTATAAAGTTTATAATAAAATCCTTTTTTGTCAAGTAAATCTTTATGATTTCCCTGTTCTATTACCTCACCGTTATTCATAACGAGAATTAAATCGGCGTTGATAATCGTTGAAAGTCTGTGTGCAACGATGAAGGTCGTTTTGCCCTTCATCAGTTTATCAAACGCGCGCTGAATTCGCATTTCCGTTCTCGTATCAATGCTTGAGGTAGCCTCGTCAAGAATAAGCAGAGGCGGATTTGCAAGCATTAATCTCGTTATGCAAAGAAGCTGCCGCTGCCCCTGTGAAAGACCGCCGCCGTCCGAGCCGATAACGGTGTTATAGCCCTCGGGAAGTCGCTTAATAAACGAATGAGAATGAGCTTTCTTTGCTGCCGTCTCAGCCTCCTCGGCAGTTGCGTCGGGCTTGCCGAGCCTGATGTTTTCAAGCACGGTGCCTGATTTCAGCCAGGTTTCCTGAAGCACCATACCGTACTCGCTGCGCAGCGATTTAACGTTAAGCGATGAATAATCGTTGCCGTCAAGAGTAATCGTACCGCCCTTGATGTCATAAAACTTCATTAAAAGATTAATAAGGGTTGTTTTGCCGCTTCCCGTGGGACCCACAATGGCAACCTTCATGCCTGAATTGACATCAAGGTTGAGATTATTTATAAGCGTTTTCTCAGGCGTATATCCAAAGGAAACGTCATCAAGCGAAATATTGCCGTTGACCTTATCAAGCACCTTGCCGTTTTTCTCGTTATAATCAACCTCATCCTCTTCAATCAGCTCAATCAGTCTGCCTGCACAGGCAATGGCATTCTGAAGCTCGGTAACGACGCCGCTGATTTCATTAAACGGCTTGGTATATTGCATTGAATAAGCAAGAAAGCTTGAAAGAATACCGACGGTGATGCCGCCGCCGAGCGCAAGAAACGCGCCGAACAGAGCAACCGAAGCATACACAATAGAATTAACAAATCTGGTTGAGGGATTAGTTAATGATGAATAGAAGGTTGCTTTTAAGGAATAATCAGCCATTCTGCCGTTGATTTCATCAAAGCGCTTCATATTAGCTTCGGCGTGTCCGTAAGCCTCCGTAACCTTCTGATTTGATATCATTTCCTCAACGAAAGCAGTTTGCTCGCCCCTCGTTTCACTTTGAAGCCTGAACATTTTATACGTTCTTCTTGCAATAAACCGCGCAATAAAGAAGGAAAGCGGAGTTAAAAAAACAACAACGAGCGCAATCCAGAGGTTGATATAAACCATAAAGCAAAGCGTGCCGATAATAGTTACAACGCCCGTGAAAAACTGCGTAAAGCCCATTAAGAGTCCGTCTGCAAGCTGGTCCGCGTCGGATATTACTTTGCTTACCGTATCGCCCTGCGGATGGCAGTCAAGATATTTGAAGGGCAGGCGTTCAATCTTTTCAAAAGCTCTGTGGCGCATATCGCGCACTACATTAAAGGTTATGCGGTTGTTGAGCACGTTCATCAGCCATTGCAACAGCGCGGTAATAAGCGCTATAACGGCAATTTCAATCAAAATGGATTTGAGCGATGAAAAATCAACGTTGCCCTTTGAAACGATAAAATCTATCGCGCGTCCTGCCAATATAGGAATATAAAGCGCTGAAAGCGAGGAGGCAACGGCGCAGAGAATCGAGATAAAAACGAGATATTTATATCTGCCGATATAAGAAAGAACATTTTTGATTATCTTTTTATTCTTCATACTGCCGCCTCCTTTCCGAACTGGGAGGCGAAGATTTCCTTATAAATTTCGCAGGAGGCAAGAAGCTCCTTGTGGGTGCCGATGCCGACAGCCCTGCCGTCGTCAAGCACGATGATTTTATCCGCCGGCATTACCGAAGAAGCTCTCTGGCTTACGATAAAGACGGACGGTTTATTATCAAGGCTGAGTATTTCTTTCCTCAGCGCAGCCTCGGTTGCATAATCAAGGGCTGAGAAGCTGTCGTCAAGCACGAGAATTTCGGGCTTTCTGACGAGCGCCCTTGCAACGGTTAAGCGCTGCTTCTGCCCGCCGGAAAGATTCGCTCCTCCCTGCTCAATTTCAGCGTCAAGCCCGCCTTTTTCAAGGATATCCTCAGCAATTTGAGCTTTATATAGGGCGGCGAGCATATCCTCATCCGAAGCGTTTGCATTGCCCCAAAGCAGATTATCACGAACCGTGCCTTTAAAGAGCGCCGCCTTTTGAAAAACGAAGCCGATTTTGCTTCTGAGCTCATCATCAGAATATGCCTTAACGTCCTTTCCGTTAACGAAAACCGTGCCCCTGCTTGCATCATAAAAATGAGGAATAAGCGAAACGAGGCTCGTTTTACCGCTGCCCGTGCCGCCGATAATGCCGATAACCTCTCCCTTGTTTGCATTGAAGGAAATGCTTTCAAGCGAGGGCTCGGCGGCGTTTTTATATTTGAAGGTAACGTTATCAAAGGCGACTGCACTTTCCGCGCTGAGCGTTTCTGTATTGTTATTATGCTCAAGCGTATTTTCGGTTTTAAGCACCGCTTCAATTCTTGCGCCGCAGGCAAGGCTTTTTGTTAAAAGCACAATCAGGTTGGCAAGCTTGATAAGCTCAACCAAAATCTGGCTCATATAGTTATAAAGCGCAACAACCTCGCCCTGAGTAAGGCTGCCGCTGTTAACGCGAAGCGCTCCGCTGTAAATAAGCACTGCGATAGAGATGTTAATAATAACAAGCGTAACGGGATTGAGCAGTGCGGAAATTCTGCCGACCGCCTTTTGAATATGTGAAAGAAAAATGTTTTCCTTATCGAAGGCTTTGAGCTCGTTTTCCTCCTGAACGAAGGCGCGGATAACCCTTGCGCCCTCTAAATTCTCGGAGGTTTTCTTCGTTATTTCGTCAAGCTGAAACTGAACCTTTTTATATCTCGGAATCGTATATTTGGTTATGGAAAATACAACGAGGGTGAGAAGCGGTATAGTTACAACAAATATAAGCGCGCAGCGAACGTCAACGGTAAACGCCATAATCATTGCGCCGAAAACGATGAACGGGCTTCTGAGAAGCAGGCGAAGCACCATATTAACGCCGTTCTGAACCTGCGCGGTATCGTTAGTCATAACCGTAATCAGACGCGAGGTGCCGACGGAATCAAGCTCGTTAAATGAAAAAGACTGAATTTTATCAAACAGGCTTTTGCGAACCTCCCTGCCAAAGCCGGTTGCAGCCCTTGCGGCAAAATACTGCGCAGTGATTGCCGCAACCATTCCGACCGTTGCAAGCAAAACAAGAACGCCCGCGCGCGAAAGGATAACGCCCTTGTCGTTTTTAAGAATACCTTCGTCAATAATAGCGGCAACAACAAGGGGCACTATAAGCTCAAAAATTGCCTCAAGCATTTTGAACAGGGGCGCAAGAGCAGACTCTTTTTTATAATCCTTGAGATATACCAATAAGCTTTTCATAAAACACCTATGTACCAATAATTGCCTATATGATAGAACTAAATAATAATAATGTCAATATACTAAAATTAACGAAAATTTATTGATATTTCATAAAATTTTGTAAAATTAAAAATAAGTGTTGTAATCAAGAATGGGTTGTTATATAATATGTTGAAATTTTGAAAACGGAGGTAAAAACATGGAAAAGAAACCAGTTACCGCAATCATCGTCGGCGCAGGCCACAGAGCTTTTGTTTACAGCGAGCTTGCAAAGACAAACCCCGAATTGTTAAAAATCGTTGGCGTTGCTGACCCTAATCCTATCCGCAGAAAAAAAGCTATGGAATATTTCGGCTTTGGCGAGGATATGTGCTTTGAATCTGCATTTGAGCTTGCCAAAAAAGGAAAGCTTGCGGACACCGTTATTAACGGCACAATGGATGAGGCTCATGTTGAAACCTCTATTCCCCTTCTTGAAGCAGGCTACGATATGCTGCTTGAGAAGCCCTTTGCAGTTAACGAAAAGGAAATGAGAAAGCTTGTTGAATGTGCAAGAGTTAATAACCGCAAGGTTATGATTTGCCACGTTTTAAGATACACTCCTTTCTACTATGCAATTAAGGAAAGAATCGAATCCGGCGAGCTTGGCGATATCATCAATATTCAGATGACGGAGCACGTTAGCTATCACCACCTTGCAACCTCTTATATCAGAGGTAAGTGGGCTAATTCCGATAAGTGCCACACAACAATGCTGCTTGCCAAGTGCTGCCACGACCTTGACCTTATGATGTGGTTTATGAGCGCAACCAAGCCTTCAAAGATTTCTTCCTTCGGCAACAAGTTCCAGTTTAAGCCCGAAAACGCACCCGAGGGCGCAGGCACAATCTGTATGAAGGATTGCCCGCACGTTGATACCTGCGTATATTCAACCAAGCGCCTTTATATTGACCATCCGGACCGCTGGTCCTTCTACGTTTGGGATGCGCTTGAGCATATTGAGAATCCCACAATTGAGGATAAAATTGCGCTTATGAAAACCGATAATCCTTATGCTCGCTGCATTTATAAGTGCGATAACAACGTTGTTGACCATCAGTCAGTGCTCGTTAACTTTGAATCCGGCGCAACGGGCACGCATAATATGGTTGGCGGTTCATCCGAGCCGAGAAGGCAGATACATATTATCGGCACGAAGGGCGAGCTTTTCGGAAACTTTGAGGAATCCAAGTTTACCGTGCTTAAGATTAATCCTTCTCCCGACGCTCATCATGAGGAGTGCGATGTTGAAGAGGTTGACCTTAACGTTACCGGCGATATGGTTGGCGCTTACGGCGGCCACGGCGGCGGCGACGAAAAGCTGGCTGAAGACTTTGTTAAGTTTATCAACGGCGAGGAGCACAGCCTTGCCTGCACCTCAATCTTCGATTCCGTTGCGGGCCATCTTTCGGTTTATCTTGCGGATGAATCAAGAGAAAAGGGCGGCGCACCGATTGACGTTGTGCTTTAATTTAACGGCAAATTCACTGGCAAACCTGTTTATTCAGGTTTGCCTTTTTATTTATTGAAAATTAAATAATAATGTAGTATAATAAAATTTATGAGGTGATTTTATGAATTTATCATTTAAAGATACTCCGTGCGGCAGAATATGCGGAATAGAAAATGAGGATTATCTTGAATTTCGCGGAATAAGATATGCCACTGCCGGGCGCTGGGAATATCCCGAGGAGGTTACCGGCTGGGGCGAGGAGCATTATGACGCAACGGAATACGGCGCAAACTGCTTTCAGCGCAGAGCCTTTGAGGAGGACTCGGAATGCAATCCGTTTTACCACAAGGAATTCCGCGAGGGGCTTGAATTTCATTACAGCGAGGATTGCCTTTTCCTGAATATCTGGGCGCCGAAGGATGCAGAAAAGGTGCCCGTTATCGTCTATATCCATGGCGGCAGCTTCACCGGAGGCAGTAATGATGAGGGGCACGTTATCGGCGCAGAGTATGCAAAAAGAGGCGTTATTCTTGCTTCAATGAATTACAGGCTCGGCCCATACGGCTTCTGCTCACATCCCGATTTAAAGGACAGGCTCGGCAGAATCGGCAACTACGGCTTATACGACCAGTTTATGGCAGTTAAATGGCTGAGGCACAATGTGCAGGCTTTCGGCGGCGACCCGGACAGAATTATTCTTATGGGCGAAAGCGCAGGCGCTATGAGCGTTGATATTCAGCTTAACAATCCGTGGTCGCTCGGATACTACAAGGGCGCAATTCTGATGAGCGGCGCCGCAATTCAGAGGCAGGCAGGCAGACCCCTAAAGCCCGAAAGGACCAGAGATTTCTGGGATACAATAATAAAAAAAGCAGGCTGCAATAATATCGAGGAATTAAGAAGGGTTGACGAAAAAACCTTATTCTACGCCTGGTTTGACGCACAGAAGGAATTCAAGCTCAGCCCGCTTTACACTATTCCGACCAAGGATGGCATCATTATTAAAGATAAAAACTTCACAATGGACACCATTCCGAGACTGCCGATTATGGTTGGCGTAACTACGGCGGATATGGCGGCAGCCGTGCTGCTTGAGCTGACGAAGCGCTTTTCCAAAAAAGCAATCAAGAACGGCTCAGACTGCTATGTTTATTGCTTTGCAAGGGATTTGCCCGGCGATAACTTAGGTGCTTGGCACGCATCGGATTTATTCTACGCGTTCAACACCTTTGACGTAAGCTGGAGACCCTGGGAGGATATTGACAGAAAGATTTCGGATGAGTTTATGAGCTCAATCATTGCCTTTGCAAGGACGGGCAATCCGAACAACGATAAAATCCCCGAATGGAAAATCGGCTTTGATAATCCGATGATGTTTAACGAAAACACCGGCACCGGCAAATGGGACAGGAAATTATATATTCACAACACTTTGCATAACGACGGACCTATCTAAATGAAATTTAACCACAGCTTTTTGCTTCAAAGCAAAACGGAATTCACAAGAAAATATAAAAGCGATAATATCAACGCACGGCTTGATTTTATCGGCAAAGCAGCAATCAGAGTTGCCATCTTTAACGATGGCAGCTCTCTTCATGCTTCTTATAATATTTGCCCCGATAACAGGCTTTCGCAAAACGGCAGAGAAAGGCTGAGCCTTGAAGGGTTTGAGTGCTGCGCTCCCTGCGTTACCGAGGGCGAAGCTTTTGAAAAATTCAGCCTCCCCTGCGGGGTTGAAATCAGCCTTGATTTAAACAATTTTCTGCTGACTTACAGCACTGACGGCAACAGGCTTTTTGCGGACAGAGCTCCCCTTGCCTATAATTTTGAAAACGAATTCGGCAGGGATTGTATTCACTATATTTCACGCGAGGAAAACGAGCGGATATTCGGGCTTGGCGATAAGGGCGGCAATCTTAATAAGGCGGGGCGCGCGTTCAGGATTGAAACTACGGATTCAATGGGCTATGACCCCACTTCAACCGACCCGCTTTATAAGCACATCCCCTTTTATATCTGCGAAAATTCAGCCGGTAGCTACGGCATTTTTTATGACACCTCTGCCACCTCCTATATGGATTTTGGCAAGGAAATCAACAATTACTACGAGCCTTATAAATTCTTCAAAACCGAGGATAACTGCCTCGTTTACTACGTTTTCTTCGGTTCAAAGTTTGAAATTCTGCAACAGTTCGGCGCGCTTTGCGGCAGGCAGGCGTTTCCGCCTAAATGGAGCTTTGATTACTGTGCAAGCAC
>CAJOJV010000034.1:17562-33942 GCA_905234995.1 uncultured Eubacterium sp.
CTTACACGGACGCACCGAATTCCCGACAGGAGTTTGACGGCTTTCTTGATAAAATCAGAGAAACCGAGCTATCCTGCAGCGGCTTTTATCTTTCCTCGGGCTACACGTCTATCGGCGAGGGCAGATACGTTTTCAACTGGAATTACGATAAATTCCCCAACCCTGAAAAATTCATTCGGGATTTCGCGGAAAGCGGCATTAATATAATACCTAATATTAAGCCTGCGTTTTTAACTTCGCACCCGATGTATGATGAAATCAGCGCGAACGGGCTGTTTATTAAAAATCCCGACGGCACGCCGTTCGTTACGCAGTTCTGGGACGGGCTCGGCAGCTATCTTGATTTCACAAATCCCGCGGCTTTTGATTTCTGGAAAGCTCAGGTTAAGGAAAAGCTGCTTGACTTCGGAATAATCGCCACCTGGAATGACAACAATGAATTTGATATTAAGGACTGCGAGGCACTTACGGCTAACAGCATTAACGCCGATTTGCTTCGCCCTGCCCTAACCTATCTTATGGTGCTTGCGTCACATTCCGCTCAAATTGAAAAGCACCCTGAGCTACGCCCGTTTCTTTCAACGAGAAGCGGCGGCATCGGCGTGCGCAGGCTTGCGCAGACCTGGAGCGGCGATAATCGCACGGCTTTTGAGGATTTGCGCTACTGCCACAATATCGGGCTTACGATGAGCCTTTCGGGTTTATATTTTTACGGGCACGATTTGGGCGGCTTTACGGGCAATATGCCTTCAAGAGAGCTGCTGCTCCGCTGGCTGCAGCACGGACTGTTTGAGCCGAGATTTACAATTCACTCCTGGAATAAGGACGGCTCTGCCACAATGCCGTGGAGCTATCCGGATATTTTGCAGAGCGTTAAGGCGCTGTTCAGGCAAAGGCGCAGGCTTCTGCCCTATCTTTACAATTGCGCTTATAACGCCGTTGAAAAGGAAATTCCAATCAACGCTCCCCTGTTTTTATATTACGATGACTGCCGGGAAACCGAGAGCAATTCCTTTATGCTCGGCAGGGATATTATTGCCGCCTGCGTATTCGACGAGGGTGAAAGCAAGGTGAACGTTTATCTGCCTGAGGCTGACGATTGGTACCTCGGCAACGAGCTATACAGCGGCGGGCAAACGGTTCAGCTTAATATTCTGCCGACTGACGAAATGCCGTATTTCATCAGAAGCGGAAGCGTCGTTCCCTTTGACGAGAGTGAATGCATTTACGGCGCTGATGAGGATGTTTGCCTTACTGTTTTCCCGAAAAAAGCGGGAAGCTTTGAAGCCGAGTATTTCAACGACGACGGTATGAGCTTTGCTTACCTCAACGGCAATTGCGTCAAGCTTAAAATCACCGTTCAATGCACAGAAGACGAGGTTATCATTGAATATTCAAACGAAGGCAAAATTTGCCATCAGCCGAAATTCAGGCTGTGCGAGGCGGACGGAAGAATGCTGAAAATCATTGAATAAAATGTATTCATTTTGTTATTTTACAATAGATATATAATGTGTTAAAATATTAGTGATGAATTTCTGATAGGAGAATATTTATGGCTACTAAAACCAAAAACGAAAACCGCCTGAATTATAAGCAGACCTTTTTAATCGGCTTCGGCTTTATGGGCTGTATGCTGCTTTGGTCCGTTTATAACTCATACGTTCCGGTTATTTTCAGAGCAAAGCTGACGGAGCTTACCAACGGCGGCTCTGCGCTGCCGGGCTTTTTATCCGTTGCGCTTCTCGTAAACGCGATTATGACGATTGATAATATCTTCGGCGTTATTTTCCAGCCGTATTTCGGCAAGAAGAGCGACGGCACCCACACCAAATGGGGCAAAAGAATGCCTTACATAATCGTGTGCCTGCCGATTTGCGCCGTTTTCTTCAGCCTGATTCCTGTTGCGGCAACAGTTAAAGCAACTGCACTGAGCGTTATTCTTATGATGACGGTTATCATTTTCTTTAACTTTACGATGTCCGTTTGGCGCTCCCCCGTCGTTTCCCTTATGCCCGACTTTACTCCGTCCCCACTCCAGAGCGACGCTAATGCCGTTATAAACATTATGGGCGGCATCGGGCAGATGGTCGGCTTCGTAGTCGGCACGATTGCAACAGCGCTTGTAGGGCTTTTAGGCTTCACAGCTATGCACGACGCGCTTAAGGCAAAAACGAACACGCTCGGTCAGATTCTTGAAACGAACGCCGACGGCAGCGTCGTTGTCAACTACCTTAACGGCTTTAACCCTGAGAGCTATAAAGAAACGGTTGATAACTTCATAGCCTCCGGCAGAGACGCGCTCTATTTTGACGGCAAGAGCTTTTCAAGCGCAGGCACCGAGGCAGAGCTCGTTGCACAAAAGGTTGCAAAGCTCGGCGCAGACGGCAATCCGATTTACGTTAATTACACTCCGATATTCGTTGTTGCAGCAATTATTACGATTATCTGCCTGCTTATACTCATAGGCTTCTATGCAAAGAACAAGAAAAACGACCTTTCAAAGGATATCGTTATTGAAAACGAAAACTCGGAAAAGCCGCAGAAAATCAAGATTAAGGATTTGCCGATTACAAAGGGTGAAAGAAAGAGCCTTCTCGTTATGCTTGCGGCGCTGTTTTTAATCAACAACGCAACGGAGGCAATTATCCCGAACTTCACAAACTTTGCGCTTGACACGCTGAACGTTAAGCCGATTTATTCAACGCTGATGATGGCGGTATTCGCCGTTTCACTTGCCGCCTTCGGTATTCCCGCCGGAGCGATGGGCAGAAAGCTCGGCAGAAAAAAGACGATTATGATTGGTCTTATCGTTATCGTGGTAATGTTTGCGATATACCTTGCGGTTTCGCAGATAATTAACAACAGGGCGTTCACCTGGATTGTGCTGTGGATTGCGCTTGTTGTGGGCGGTGCGGCGGTTGGTTGCATTAACATCAACACGCTGCCCCTCGTGCTTGCAATCGGCGGCAGAGATTACGTTGGTACGTTCACAGGATATTACTACACGGCAACCTTCTCTGCGGCAATTACAGGACCTATCCTCTGCGGTCTGCTTATCGGTTTATTTAATGATAATTACAACTTTATGTTCCTTTTCTGCTCTATTATGTTTGCAATAGGACTTGCGGTTATTACTCAGGTAAAGCACGGCGAATCCTCCCCCGAGGATGAGGAATGGATTAAAGAAGCAGTTGAGGCTGCCGACGATTAAAGGCGATACAACCATTGATTATTAACTATAAAAAGCTATCCCGAAGGAATAACCTTCGGGATAGTTTTTTTACGGATTTGTGCAAGCTCCTGAACTGTTAAAATAATAGGTCTTGCCATTGATTTTCTTTGATGTATTTGCAAGCATGGCGCCGTTTGTTTCAAAATAATACCACTTGCTTCCAATAAGCTGCCAGCCTGTTGTCATTGCTCCGCTTGACTGAAAATAATACCATTTACCGCTAATTTTTTGCCATCCGGTAACCATAGCACCGCTTGGTTTAAAATAGTACCAGGTGCCACCGACTTTCTGCCAGCCCGTAAGCATTGCACCGCTCGCATTGAAGTAATACCAAACATTACCAATATTTTGCCAGCCCGTCTGCATAGCACCTGAGTTGTTCATATAGTACCAAGTTGAGCCTACCTTTACCCAGCCCGTCTGCATTACTCCGTCTGCGTTAAAGTAATACCAGTATTTCCCAACCAATTTCCAGCCTGTTGCGGCGATATCGTTTGAATAATAATACCACAACCCGTTATCATAAACCCAACCGTTAAGCGGTTCTGGCTCAAGCATCGGAATGACCTCTGTATAGCTATCTCCGCATTCCGAGCAGGTATAGGTTTTAACGCCTTCACCGGTGGTTGTAGCAGGAGTAGTAATTATGCCAATATAATTATGTGCTAATTTAGGAACAACGGTTTGAGCAACAAACACCTCTTTGCATTTAGAACAATGACTGCCCTGTGTTAAACCGCTGTGAGTACAAGTTGCCGGCACGGCAACATCAATAACGGTTGTGTGCTCTGCTCTATTAATCGGCTCAGTTCTTGTTGCTTTACAAACTGTGCAGGTGTATGTCATGACGCCCTCTTGCGTACAGGTTGCAGACGTGGTTATTACTCCGTTATCCCAAGTATGAACCTCGCAAGGGTCAACCTCTCCGTAGTAAATATTTGCATTATCAAAACAATGTTTGCCGTAACCGTCATTGTCAAAGCAAAGCCGTCTCCATGCACTCGGGCTGCCGGCATAATAGACATCACAGTTTTCGTTGCATTTATTAAATGCATAATAGCCTATTTCTTCAACGGATTTCGGAATAGTAACGCTGTTGATATTATTGTAATTATAAAATGCATAGTTGTTAATTTGGGTTACGCCATCAGGTATAACAACACTGTTAACGTAAGCACCGTCAATATACAGCATTACGTTGCCGTCTTCTCTATTCAAAGGATTAGAACTGTAAAATTCAAATGTTATGCAGAGCCAGTCACTCAGGGTGCCTGCATAATCCACCTGAGTTATTGAATTGCAATTTGAAAATGCGCCGTTCCCGATATCTTTCAGGGATTTTGGAAGTTTAACCCATATAACCTCATCGCAGTCACTAAATGCATTTTTACTTAAACCCTTTACGCCCTCTCCAAGAGTTATCTGCTCAAGTGAATTGCACATAGAAAACGCAGATTCGCCGATATAAGTTCCGTTTTCAGCACCGGCGATTGTTACCGCTTTAAGCTTAGGGCACTCATAAAATGCATAGTTGCCGATATACTCAACACTATCAGGTATATCAATAATCTGAATATTTCTGCATTTATAAAAGGCATAATTGCCAATATAATTAACATTTTCAGGTATATTTATTTCTTTTAGATTAGTATTATATTCGTGAAATGAACTGTATTCAAATGCATTGTTGCCAATTCTCAGAAGGCTATCCGGCAGATTTATAGTGTCAATATCCGAACAAAAAGCACCGTTTGCAATTGTTAAGGTTCCGTCCCAAACAGAGTATTCATTGAAATAAAGGCGTTGAGAAAGGTAGGCATAAATCAAGTGATTGCCGATATATACCATATTTCCATACACATCTTCTGTGCCATCGTCATAAACCTTTTTAAAGATTTCGTGATTGGTATCATTATAAAAATAGCCCGTATTTGCAAATGCTTCTTCGCCGATTTCAAGCGCCTTATCAGGCAGAGTTATATGCACTAAATTATTGCAGTTATAAAATGCACGCCATTTAATGACATCAACTGATTCGGGAATATCAATACGCCCTAAAGCTTCGCAGCCTTGAAATGCGCAAATGCCGATGGTTTTAAGTGTTTCAGGCAGATAATAAAGAGTCAGCTTCTTACAGTTACTGAAAGCATAATCGTCAATATTATTCAACGTATAATTAAAATAAAAATTGTGAAGGCTCTCGCAACTTGCAAATGCACTTTTACCCACAGAAACTGTATCATCAGGAAGATAAACGTCATCTAAAGCAGTGCAGCCGTAAAAGCAGTTATCGCCTATAATTTCAACAGAATAAGGAATATCAATGCTTTTGAGGCTTGTACATCCTTTAAAGCCACTCAAGGTTTTAATGCTCGTCGGAAGAATAACCGTTGTTAAGCTTTCGCAATTTTCAAAGGAAAAGCTTTGTTCGGCTTCTGATCCGTTTTCAAAAACGGCAGTTTCAAGATTTTTACAATTTGAAAAACCCGCGTGAACAATATTCTCAGGTATATTAATTTCCTTTAAAGCATCGCAACCTATGAATGCATCATTATCTATAAAACATTCACCGTCACCAAAATTAATTTCTGAAAGCGTGGTACAATCCTTAAAGGCATCACTCTCAATTTTCTTTAAACTATCTGGTAAGTCAAGCTTGTTAATTGACGAGCAATTTTCAAATGCGTATTTTCCGATAGTTTCAACGCCGTTAAAAGATATATTTGATAGTTTTGTGCAATTCTTAAAAGCAAAATTTCCGACAGCTTTAAGGTTTTCAGGAAAAGACGCGCTTGTTAATTCGGTGCAATTATAAAAAGCATATTCTGAAACGCTTTCAAGCGAAGGCGACATATTTGCAAATAATAACGAGGAGCATTCTGCAAATGAATAAGGACCTAAATATGTCAGTGCTTCAGGCAAGGTGGTCCACATTAAGTCTTTGCAGCCATAAAAGGCTCTTTCTCCAATGTAGGTAACACTGTCTGAAAACTCAAGTGTAGCTAAACTATCGCAGCCCTCAAACGCTCCTCCGTAATAGCCGCCTCCGCAAATCATTTCAAGCCCTTCCGGCAGAGTAAGACTATTTATATATGTACACTCTAAAAATGCGCCGTCCGCAATCACTTTTAAGGTTGACGGAAAGTCTATTGTGCTAATACCGCTTTGAGCAAAGGTTCCGTAATTAATACTTGTTATTCCCTCGGGAATGGTAATTTTATTTATTGCGCAAGTATATCTGAAAGCGTATTTTCCAATTTCTTTAAGCGTGCTTGGAAGCTTAACGTCTTTAAGACTTTTGCAGCCTTCAAATGCATACGCGCCTATACTCGTTACACCTTCAGGAATGTTTACCGTTTCCATATTAGCACAATTTTGGAACGTATAGTTTTCAATAACGGTTATGTTATCGGGAATTTCGACATATTGCAAATTAGTGCATCCGCAGAACGTATTGTCACCGATAGATATTATGTTGCTTCCGATAATTACAGAGTCTACATTAGTATTATCCTTAAACGTGCAAGTCAGGTTTGTAACCCTTCTGCCGTCTATATACTCAGGTATTACAACTTGTGTTTCATTACCGATGTATTCATATAATGATATTGTCCCGTCCGACTGCACCTGATATCTGTAATCCTTGTCATACATATCAGCCCCATCCGTACAATATACCGTATATTGCTCTGCGAGAATTTGACTGTTATCTATAGTTAAAAATTGTTCATACGTACCGTTAAAGGTAATGGTTTGAAGCTTTTCACAATTGTCAAACGCCGTTTTATCCACATTTGTTAACGTAGCAGGAAGCGTTACATTTTCAAGCTGAATATCATTTGCAAATGCCTTTGCTCCGATTTTTGTAACTCCGTCATTAATAACGACTGTTTTAAGGCTTGAACAATTAATGAAAGCCCTGATTTCAATTTCAAGATTATTGCCAGATATAGTAGCTGAGGCAAGCTCACTGCAGTTTGCAAATGCTTCAGCTCCAAGCTTTTCAAGCGTAGAAGGAAAAGTCACCTCTGTTAAACCGCTGTCATAAAATGCGCGACTGCCTATTTCTTTAACGCCGTTAAATGAAAATGATGTTAACTGAGAACAACTATAAAACGAACTATCTCCAATAATTTCAACGTCTTTAATGTTGACATCGCTGATAGGCGTGTTTGTAAAAGCATCATTTCCGATTGTGCCGACAGAATTGAGAGAAACACTTTTAATCAGCTCTCCAATAAAAGCATCTGCTTCAATATCAACATTATCAGCAGCTGCGGTTATGCGTTTCAGGCTTCCTCCGTTAATCTCGCCTATGGCTGTAACGGTAGACGGCAAAGCTATGCTTTCAACATCAGCAAGTGAATAAAAGCAAAAGCCATGGGTGCCTCCAATTCGGGAAACAACATAACCGTCAATCTCGCTTGGAATCGTTACGTTTGTTTCACTGCCGAGATAGGCAACATCAATTTCGTTGCCGTTAATAACGGTATATTCCCAAAGTCCGTCAGCACTGGTTTGAGCATAAGCAGAAAAATCAATCCCTGATGTGAAGCTAATTAGTAAAAGTATCAATAAAAGAATACTAATGAATTTTTTCATAAGGTTTTTCTCCATAAAAATAAAAATGGCATAGTACGCCTAAGGACGCACTATGCCATTTTTTAAATGAATGATTAATTTAGAAAAGGATGCAGTTATACAATAGATAGATAGATGGGTAGGTAGACCTATTTTCACACTTCTTGTCATATCTGTCAAGCTCCCTTTCTGAAAACTTTTTTACTGATTGAATATGCGCTCTGCGAATTCAAAGATATCCTTTTCGTACTGCTCGGGATATTTGAAATGGGACTGTACGTGGCGCGCCTCATCATAAATGATAAGCTTTTTATCCTCACTGCCGCAGGCGTCAAAGCATTCCTGAACCATTTCCGTGGGAACAAAATTATCCCTGCCGCCGTGGATGAATAATGCGGGAAGCTTAGTGTTTTTAAGCGCCTCTCTGGAATCGGAAGCCTTGATATCCAAATCAAGGAAGGCTTTGGTCATAACGCCGAGGCTGCTGATGAACGGCTTAGTGGGAATCTTAACAACCGAGCCCATAAGATAATTAAGCTCATCATAGCAGGTTGTGAAGCCGCAATCCTCAATAAAACCAACTACGTTCGGCAATTCCTGATCAGAAGCCTGCATAATGGTTGCAGCGCCCATTGAAGTGCCGTAAAGCATAATCTTTCCGTTCGGGAAATATTCATTAACGCAGTCAATCCACTTTCTGAGCTCATCCTTTTCAAGAATACCGAAGCCCGTGAATTTGCCCTCGTGCCCGCCGAAATGGCGATGATTAACGAGGAAGCAGTTATAGCCGGCGTTAAGAATCGGCTCAACCATTGCGGCAAAAGCAAAATCGCTGTTAGTATTATATCCGTGCACGCAAACGAAGGTGTTTTCCGTTTTATTTTCATTGATATAGAAGAAGCCGGGCAGAGTCAAGCCGTCGTCAGTGGTGATGCTGACTTCATCAGGCTTGAATTTTTCCTGAATTCTGATAATTGCGTCGTCCGTTTCCTTGGTTGCCTCAACAATATCGTCGTCATAAAATCTGCCGGGCTGAGGGTTAGACCTATCGCTCTTAGGCGGATTAACGAACACCTTATAGAGCATTATTGAAATTGTTGAAAGCCAGGTAAGAATTAAAGCCGTAAGTATTGAAACAAGCAGCCATGAACCCTTTTTCATAATATCATCTCCAAAAAATTGCTGAAAATATTGTATCATAATTGTTTCTAATATTCAAGAAGGAATATACGGTTCTATTGATTTTACGCTGCCGTTGATGTAAAATAGGCTTGGGAGTGATACTATGGCAAAAAAGATTATCGTTGCCGGCGCAGGGCACGGCGGCATTGCTGCCGCTGCTATTCTTGCAAGGGCAGGCTTTGAAGTAACTGTATATGAAAAAAAGCACGCGAGGGCGGATATGGGCTACGACTGGCCCGACACCTTTGAGTTAGAGTCTCTTAATGCTGCACAGCTTCCCCTGCCCGACGAAACCAAATTCACAAAAAGCACGAACATAACCTTCGTGCCTCCGTCCGAAAACACGATTATAACTCAGGATTTACCCCCTGAGGCGCTGACCGTTAAGATGGAGCGCAAGGAATTATACAAGCTTCTGATAAGCACTGCGGAGGAAGCGGGAGTTAAGTTTAAATTTAAATCCGAAATAACCGCTCCCCTGCTTGCGGGCGACAGAGTTATCGGCATAAAGACCGCAAAGAAAGAGCATTTTGCGGATTTGGTAATTGACGCCTGCGGCTGCAACTCCTTAATAAGGAAGGCTTTGCCGGAGTGCCTCGGAATTCAGAAGGAACCAGCAATGAATGAAAAATTCTACGTTTACCGCGGGCTATATGAGAAGAAGCAGGAAGCTTTTCATAAATATAAGGTATACCTTATTCCGAACGGCAGAATGGGCATCGGCTGGGTTATCGGCTGCAGGAATTACACTGATATTTTGCTTGGAGAATTTGAGCCTTTTACTCTTGAGGAAGCTCAGGAAAGGATTGAATTTTTCAAAGCCAACAATCCCGCGCTCGGCGATAAACTGCTCAGAGGCGGACAACTTGCGGAAATACCCGTTCGCCAGACGCTCGCGATTATCGTCGCGGACGGTTATGCCGCAATCGGGGACAGCGCGTTTATGACGATGCCGCTAATAGGCTCGGGAATTTCAAATTCCTTCAAAGCCGCGGGAATACTTGCAGACGTTATTATTAACGATAAAACCGAAACCTATTCGGCTGAAACCCTTTGGGACTATCAGAAAAGGTATTTTAACGAGGTCGGCTTTACCATGGCAAAGATGGCGCTCGTGCGCTGCCTGCTTCCGAAGCTTACGGCGGAAGAGGTTGACAACGCCTTTGACAATCAGCTGCTCACGATTGACGACCTTGCAATTTCAACAAACGGAATTCAGATAGACACCTCGCTGATAAAAAAAGCAATTGCAGTGATTAAGGACAGGAATCTTTCCTCAATGCTTGCAGAGCTTGTTACGGATTTCGGTAAGCTGTCATCAATCAGCTCCAAGCTGCCCGAGCATTACTGCCGCAAAGAGGTTATTGAATGGGCAGAAAAGTATAACAGCATCTTTAATTAAATTTTAACGCCGCTCAAACTGCTTTTTTACAATTTGAGCGGCGTTAAAAAACAAATCACATTGACAATTATAATCCATTATGTTAATATTTCATTGTTAATAATAAATATGGGCCTGTAGCTCAGCTGGGAGAGTGTCGCGTTCGCAATGCGAAGGTCGAGGGTTCGAACCCCTTCAGGTCCACCAATAAACGAAAGAACTGAAGGGGTGAGAAACGAGCTCCAAGAGCAGCGCAAAATGTGCTGCGATTGGGAGAAAGCTCCGGTGGAGCTTTCGATAGCCCGAGAGGAGATCCCCTTCAGGTCCACCATTTTGGGGTATTAGCGCAGTTGGGAGCGCACTACACTGGCAGTGTAGGGGTCAGGGGTTCAAGTCCCCTATACTCCACCAATAGCGGATAGCGGACTTATGTTTGCTATCCGCTATTTTTTATATGGGGACTTGAAACGGTTCGTTTGCGACCGCTCCCAGTGGGAGATGAAGGGAGCAATAAGAACTGCCGAACGGTCAAAATTTGTCGGCGCTTTAGCCGAAGTGTATCCTCCAGAGTAACCTCTTTCGATAGCCGGAGAGGAAAGCCCCCTATACTCCACCATTAGCAGCAGATTTTCTGCTGCTTTTATTCTTAATAATTTATATCTTGAATTTATTAGTTCATTCGCATATAATGTAACTGCTAAAATATGAGCAACATTCATTTTTTAAGGGGTTTAAAAATGGAAAGAATTATTACTAAGGATTTGATATTCCTTGATTCTCATGGACGAACTCGCATATTCAACGGAATGAATATTGACGATAAGCATATTAATTCCGAGGAGTTTCATTATTGCCTTGACGAGGAATTTTTCAAAAAGTACCACGCTCACGGCTTTGACATCATTCGCCTTGCGATTACGTGGCAGAATCTTGAGCCGCATATTGAGCATTATAATGAAAAATACCTGCAGTCAATTGACAGAATATTTGAGCTTGCAGAGAAATACGGCGTTTATATTCTGCTTGATATGCACCAGGATATATATTCGGGCAACGACGGCAAATCAGTCGGAGACGGTGCTCCGAGCTGGGCGGTAATTACTGACGGCGCTAAGCCGAGGATGCCGATTTTCGTTTGGGCGGACGGTTATTTTATGGGCAAATGGGTGCACCGCTCCTTTGACCATTTCTGGAATAACGACCCCGTTATGGGCAAAGGCTTGCAGGACAGATACTGTATGCTCTGGCAAATGCTTGCAAAGCGCTACGGCAATTCCCCCGCTCTTTTCGGCTTTGACCTTATGAACGAGCCTTTCCCGGGCTCAGACAGCAAAAAAATGTTTGCAAGCCTTATCGGAAACGTTGCTAAAAACGTTTTGTTCAACAAAAAGATAAACACTGGAAAGCTGTTAAAATCAGCCTTAAAGCGCGACACGCGCAATATGCTTGACTGCATCGGCGGTGACGTTATAAGAGACGTTACGTCTCCCGTTGACAAAATATCCGCCGAATTTGATTATAACAAATATTCCCCGTTCTTAAACAAGGTTACTGCAGCAATCAGAGAAATCACGCCGAACGGCATTATTATGATGGAGCAAAGCTATATTTGCAACAGCGGCGTTAAGCAATCCGCGCCTGCAATAACCGTTAACGGTGAGAGAGAGCCCAATCAGTGCTTCGGACCTCATTCCTATGACTTTTCGGTTGACACCCCGCTTTATCAATATGCAAATGCAAGCAGAGTTAAGGCGTTCTTCAATGAAATGAGGAATACTCAGCTCAGGCTGAACGTTCCCGTGGTAGTCGGCGAATGGGGCGGCTGCAGCGATAATAAGGACACCTCCTGGTTCCCGCACGCATTTGAGCTGCTTGATTATTTTGACGAGCTGCATTGGGGTCAGATGTATTGGGATTATCACGGCGACGACCTTGATTCCCCGCTGATGAATATGCTTTGCAGAACGCACCCCGTTGCGGTTGCAGGCGAAATTAACAGCTACCGTTATGACAGAGAGTCAGACACCTTTACGCTTAGCTACACGGCAGACACAAAGGGCGAAACGATTATTTACGTTCACAAGCCGTTTACCGCAGCTGATAACGCTGAATACAGCGTTATTGAAAGCTACGACAACGGTTCAAGCCTCATCGCATTTAAATCCGAAATCGGTGAGAATACAATAAAGCTTAACATAACAAAGGAGGATTAATTATGGCAAAGATTATCGGAAAGGCAATTCCCAATATTCCGTGGCAGGAGAAACCCGAAAGATATCCATATCCCGTGTGGAGATATGACGGAAATCCGATTATTACGAGAGATGACTGGTATTTTGCAAACAGCATTTTTAATTCCGCAGTTGTTCCCTACGGCGACGGCTTTGCAGGCGTTTTCCGTATTGACGACAGAGCGCGCGATTTCAATATCGTTACCGGCTTCAGCAAGGACGCTGTAAAATGGAATCTCAGCAAAAAGGTTATTTTCAAGGGCTATGACCCGAGACTCTGTGAGATTGACGGCAAGTATTATCTCACTTGGGTTAATCTCACACCTCAGGGTACGACAATCGGCGTTGCCGTTACCGAGAATTTTGAGGAATGGACTCAGCTTGAGGACGCAACCTATCCCGTTGCGCGCAACGGCGTGCTTTTCCCGAAGAAAATTAACGATGAATATCTTTTACTCGTTCGTCCGTGCGACAGAGGTCACACGCCATATGGCGACATTTTCATTCAGAGAAGCAAGGATTTGAATTACTGGGGCAATTACCGCTTCGTTATGTCTCCTGAATCAAATTGGGAAAAGACAAAAATCGGCGCAGGTCCGACCCCGATTGAAACGGACGAAGGCTGGCTTCTTTTCTACCACGGAGTGCTGACAAGCTGCAACGGCTTTACATACGCAATGGGCGCTGCAATTCTTGATAAGAACGAGCCCTGGAAGGTTCTGCACAGAGCTGACAGCTTCCTGCTTGCACCGCACGAATTATACGAAACCGTCGGCGATGTGCCGAACGTAGTATTCCCCTGCGCTGCGCTTACAGACGCAGACACGGGCAGAATTGCAATTTACTACGGCGCTGCCGATACTTCGGTTGCCCTTGCATTCACAACAATTGACGAGGTTGTTGATTATATTAAGGCACACGATATCATTAAATAAACCGATTATTAAAGCACAGATGCTAAAGGCACCTGTGCTTTTTTTTGCAGAAGGTAGTTTTTTCTCCGACTATTGAATGAATTAGCATTATATAGAAAAATTATAAAAGCCGTTATTTTGATTATTGATTATAGCAAGGCAGCACATCGAGTGCTGCTTTTTTTAAGCTTTATTCGCTGCAGTGCAAAGGTACACCGCACCTTTGCTCATGCTGTTATTGTTTATTCGGGACAAATATCTTAACGGCTGTGCCGTCTGTTGACGATGACGTAATCGTCAGCGTGCCGCCGCACATTATTTCAAGTCGTTCTTTGATATTTGCAAGCGCAACGTGCGGCTCGTTGTTATCGTTTTCGCCAAAGCCCGGACCCGTGTCCGCCACGGTTATCTCGTTGCCGTTTTTAGTTTGGCGAGTTTTAATTGTAATGTGCAGTGGGCTGAGCTCGGGGTCAAGTCCGTGCTTGATTGCGTTTTCCACAATCGGCTGCAGCGTAAGCGGCGGAATTCTGAAGCGTGTGTGCGGCGCGTCAAACTCCACAAATAAGTTGTCCTCAAAACGAGTTTGCTCAACCGCAAGATACGCACGGGTGTGCTCAAGCTCCTCTGTAAACGGCACGGTTTCGTCCTTCGCCAGCGCCGTAAAATTCTTTCGCAGATAAGTTGAAAAATCAAGCGTGATTTGCTGTGCTTTTTCGGTGTCCTGCGCAATCAGATAGTAAATGCTCATCATTGTGTTATAGATGAAATGCGGCCTCATCTGCAACACATTAACGCTTGCGCGTTGACGGGCGATTTCTTGCTGTTGGCTGAAATTCTGCTCAATCTGTTCGGAGATAATAAGCCCGAACATTGAAACCGCTGAAAGCACCGTGCTGATGTCAATCAGCGCGGTAACGTCTGTAAAGATATGCACAAGCAGAGCGACAGTCAGCGGTATTATGGCTATAAGAAAGCCGTGATAATATTTGCGTGAAAGCAGTCCTTTCCGGCGGATTAAGTATGTTAAATTCAGTATCATAATTGCACTGAGCGGAACTATCAGCAGCGGGAACCACTTGCCGCGGTAAAATTGCCCGTTTGGCGAGATATAGTAAATATACTTTGTAAAAAGCGTGCTTGACAGAATTACTAAAAACGCCGTCCAAAAGCCAACTACGGTGCGAAAAACGGCGCTTTTCTTTACGTCCTTTTTGCAGCAGTGAAGCAGGTAAGCTGTCAGCATCGGTATCGGTACGGAAAGCAGCAACACCTCAAGAAAGCTAAAAATGCGCAACGTCCCTATACTGATATATTGGTAAATAATCAAATCGGCAAGGCTCACGAGGCTGCACGCCATCAGAGCCGTGAAATAGGCAAGGAAAAATCGCCTGCTCCAACGGTCAATCAGGGGAATAATCGCCGTAAGCCATATTCCCAGCAGGGTAATTAAAAGCGCTGCGCTGATAATGGAAAAGGTGAAAACGGTGTACCATGTTATCATTCTGTTACCCCTCCCGCGATCAACGGATAGCGCAATTTTGCAAGCTGCTCTCTGACACCGTCGGCAGTGAGCGGCTTAGTCATAAAGCCGCTGGCGCCGGTGCTCCATGCGTCAAGGGCGTAATCGGAATAAGCGGTCAGGTAAATCACGTTTGTTTTTGGGTTATAATCTAAAAACTCCCTGCAAACATCAAGCCCGCTCGTCATTCCCATTTCAATATCAAGAAATGCCAAATCAACCTTGTTGTGCTTTGCGTATTCTATGGCTTCTGAAGGCTTTATAAAGCCTTCAATATTTGCGCCGGGTAAAACACTCTTTATTATCGGAATACCGCCGTTCAGTATAATTTTTTCATCGTCAACCATAATCACGTTGGGTGTCTTATTTTGCCCTATTGTTGCGTTTACCAGCAATGCTATGTCAAGGTCGAGGCAGTCGGCGATTTTGGCTAACGTTACGGTGTCGGGGATACGGATGCCCTGTTCCCAATTAGAAACAGCGGATTTCGTTACGAATAAGCGTTCCGCCAGTATTTCCTGCGAAAGTCCTTTGTCTATTCTCGCCTGTTTCAGAATATCCGATAATATATATTTCATCGCTTCACCCTCTTTTTCTAATAACAGTTTACTATAATCATAAAGCAAACTCAAGAAAAAATATTTTGCAAAAAAGAAGTACACGTTCTGTGTACTTCTATTGTTTTATTCTCTTAAATCAATTAAACTATAATTAAATATTTATTGCCAGATATAGAAATATATGCGGTCAGCCGGCAAAAATCTGAACAGAAAGATAAACAAATCAAATAATAAAATTCCCAAGGAGGAAAAAGTATGAAAAAAAGTAAAATATTAAGTAAAAAATTGATAAGCATTGTACTGTTGCTGTTGATGGTATTCTCGTGCTTTTCGGGCATGAGCCTGACGGCGTTTGCTTCAGGCGCAAAAGAGACTTGGGATTCGGATATTACCGTTACTGAAAGCAGAACAATTGACGGTTATGTTTTCATTAAAAATAACATTACCCTTACAATCAACAAAGGCGTTACCCTGACTGTCAAAGACTCGTTAGAGTCCGATAGTGCAACGATTACTGTAAAAGGTGAAGGTACCCTTGATGTCACAGGCAGTGAAGGGTACCTTGCTATTAACGGTAACCTTGTTGTTGACGGAGCAACTGTTAACGCAAGAGGCGGCTCTGGAAAAAACGGCACGAATAATAACCCGCCTGCAGGGGTATATGAAGGAACCTCAGGCTACACAGGCGCTAACGGTATTAACGGTAACGTTACTGTTAAAAGCGGCTGCCTTAATGTTTACGGCGGAAACGGCGGCAACGGCGGTTCAAGCGAAACC
>CAJOJV010000035.1:0-17385 GCA_905234995.1 uncultured Eubacterium sp.
TCTGAAAGTATAGGTTACTGACAACGGTTCAATGTGAATAACCGTTATATCGTGCCCTCTTTCAGCCAGCGCCTGCGCCTGCTCTCTGAAAAAGCTTGCATATATATCATTTTCACTCTGAGGATACCACGCAGGTATAATATAAAGCTTCATAAATCACCACAAAAAAATATAATGTATATATGCAATTATAGATAATATCTATCTAAGCTATACTATATAAGGGTGATAGATATGAAGCTTCGCATTAAGGACTTGCGTGTTGACAACGATATCTCGCAAACTGAAATAGCAACCGCAATCGGTATAACTCAGCGCAAATACAGTTATATTGAAACCGAAATCCAACCGCTTAACGCTGAAATTATTTGCAAGCTTGCCGATTACTATCAAGTGAGTGCCGATTACCTGTTAGGTTTAACCGATAATCCAAAACGAAATAAATAGCACCGCAGCTTTTGTCTGCGGTGCGTTTGTTTTTATGAAATTATTTTCCCCGTTCGGAATAAAGCTTATTAAAATCGTGGTAGGTGCCGCCGCTTGTGTAGCCGGGAAGAGTTTCAAGACAGACGGCGTGAAGGGAATTGAAAATGTTTTTTTCAACCTCGGGGTTCTGCTGCTTTAGCTCCGCGAGCAGCTTAACCGCTCTTTCATCGCCTGCGCATTCAGGCTTAAGAGATAAATCATTATAACGTATGAACGCGGAGACGGCATCGTCAAAAATGCAATAAAGCGGGCGGATTATCTGCTGCTCCCCCGCCCTTTCCTTTGGCAAAACGGTTTGCAGCCTGTGCCCGAAAAACATTGAGGAGAGCAGGGTTAAAACCGCCTGAGTGCCCGTAAAATCAAGCGCAATTTTATTGCAACCGAATTTCTTTGCTGCTGAAAAATAATCGCCGTCAAAGGATTTTAAATCAAGCTTTAAATCCGCCGATATCTCAGCATTGCAGGAGAGAAATTCATACTCAAACGGGAAATCGGAAACCCTGTGCAGCTGCTTTATGAGCAGTGCCATAAGAACGGATTTCGCAGAGCCTGTTACGATTACGGCAACGCGGTCCCCCTCCTCTATCAGGCGATAATTCTTGACCGCCGCAACGAATGGATTCCAGAGCTCGCGCCTGTATTTTTTAATTAAGCTGCGCTGTATCAGTTGCGCTTTTTCAAGCTCTCTCGGCATTAATCTCTTACTCCCGTTATGTCCTTAATAACCTCGCCCGCCGCAACAAGACCGAGCGCGCAGGCGTTAATATCTCTAAATTCCACACCAGACAGAGAACCGTCCCCTGTCTGGTAAACTGTTTTGTGCTTTTTAACGCCCGCTCTGCGAAGCCTTGCGGCAAGCATATACGCCTGCGGAATTTTATTAACATCCGCAATTTTAAACTTAGCGTCGGCATACTGCAGCTCCCCGAAATCCAGAACGCTGATAATCGGCACGCCGTTTTTCTGTGCCTGCACAGCAAGCTCAGCCGTTAAATCCCAATCAAACGAAGCGTTTACGATATAATCGCAGCCCGAAAAATCAGGCATATCCCCTTCAAAAGGGGGATTTTTTTCTATAATAATATCCTTGTTAATTGAAAGCAGGCGCGCCTTTGCAACGTCCGCGGCGCTTTTGCCGAGCGTTTCGCAATCGGCAATAATGCTGCCGCCGAGCATATCCTGCGTTATAATTTCTTCCGAAAACAACGCAATTCTGCCGACGGCGCTTCTTGCAAGCGCCTCCGCGCAGGAGGCACCCGCCGCACCCAAGCCGATTACGGCAACGCGGCTGCTTTTTAATTTATCCATTGCCTCGCTGCCGAGCAGCAATTCCGTTCTTGAAAACTGATTAATCATCGCTATTCCTTTGAAAGCATTAATTGAAGCGCAAGGCGGGCGGATTTATGCAGCTCCTCAACCTTGCACCATTCCGCGGTTGTGTGGCAATCATACATTGCGGTTGAGCAAACCACGCCCGTAACGCCGTTTGCGGCAAAGGAATTATTATCGCTGCCGCCGAAGGACGGCTCAAGCTTAGGCTCAATACCGAGCGCCCTGCACGCCGAAACGAAGCGGGTACATACGGAGCTATCCTCCGAATGGCTGTAAGCAACCGTGTTGCAGGTTGAGGAATACTCAATCGAAGCGCCGATTTTTGCCGCCTCCGCCTCTGCAACCAACTTGATTTCGGCAGCCTTCTGCAGAGCCTTTTCGTGATTGAAGGAACGCACCTCGCCGATAATCTGACATTCATCGGGCACGATATTCGTTGCCTTGCCGCCGCTGATTACGCCGATATTAACCGTGGTTTCCTCATCCACCTGACCGCATTCAATTGCGCAGACCGCAGCCGAAGCCGCCTTGATTGCGTGAACGCCGAGATGGGAGGCAAAGCCCGCGTGGGCGCTTTTGCCCTTAAAGTTAATCGTATATTTTATAATCGTGGGAGCGGCAATGCAGGCAGTGCCGATATCGCCGTCCAAATCAAAAACGTAAGCCTCCTTAGCCTGCAGGCGGGAATAATCAAAATACTCCGCACCGCCGCAGAAAACCTCCTCCGCAGGGGTGAACAAAAGCTCAATAGTGCGGTGGGGCAAATTGTTTTCCCTGATAACGTGAACAGCCTCCAGAAGGCTGCAAACGCCTGCAAAATCATCCGCGCCGAGAACTGTGGTGCCGTCCGAGCGGATTATGCCGTCCTCTCCCTGCACGAATTTTTTGCCGTGCGAGGGCTCAACCGTATCCATATGCGAGGAAAAAAGCAAGGCAGGGGCATCCACATCACCCTCTATGCGGGCGAATATGTTACCTGTATTTCCGTTAAGGCTCGCGCCGGCGCCGTCCTCATCACAGGAAATTCCCATTGAGGCAAGCTCTGCCTTAACAAGGTCTGCAACCTGCCTTTCGTTATAAGAAGGGCTGTCCGTTTCAACAAGCCTTTTGAATAAATCAAGCTGCCTTTTTTCATTAATATCTGCCATAATAACATCTCCGAATAATTTTTCTATATAATATCACATATGAAAAAAAGGTGCAAGAAAAAGCACGAAGCTTTTCAACTTCGTGCTTTTGATTTATTTATGCCCATTCATCCTGTGAGGCGGGAATTCTGATATCCCCAAGGAACATAGCCTCCCAAAGGAACCATTCGCCCGTGCTTGGCTTATTGCGCAGGGTGACCTGCCTTGGGCTGTCTGCCCCCGAGGACTTAAGCCAGAGCGTTGCATAGCCCTCATTAGTATAGGAATAAGGATTATCCGAAACCTCAACCTGATAAGGAGCTGAAGGTGTGTAATCATTAGCGGGGCTCGTGCCCTTGAAATAGGAGCGGATAACGTAGCCCTTGCCCGCGAGCCTATCCCTGATGAACTGAATATCATACTGGGAAAGAGGACGCGGACCCCTGAGGAAATTCAGCATTTCAACGGTCGCATCAACATTCTTTTCATAATTTGCGAATACGGCAACCGCAAGCGCGGCGGTTTTAAACGGAGAGTTTAAATCCGCCATCTGCTTTAATTCCTCAATGCTTGCGGGGAGCTTTTCAAAAGTGATAATTTCCGTTTTATTCATCAGAATTTACCTCCTCCGCCGCCGTGGCTTGTGCCCGAGGAGCCCGAATGAGTTGAGCTGCCTCCGCCCGACGAGCTTGATTCAATCCTCGTCTGAGTAACGGAGCTTGTGATGAAATTATCATAAGAACCAGTCATCATAAGCGAGCCCTGAACGAGATAATCCGTTGCGTGCTTCTGGAATTTAACGGGCTTATAATTGCTCTTGATTTTCAGGCAAACGATTGCTGCAATAATAAGTGCAACAACCAACGAACCGCCGAGCCCCTTAAGGACTGCGCCTGCTGAAAGCGGCATATTGCCCACGTCATAGGGCTTGCCTTCCTTTGCCTGAGTTACGAAATCGTCAACCAGCTCAGCAAACTTATTGAAGCCGCCCGACCAATTATCATTCTTGAGATAGCTGACAACCTCTTCGCCGATATAATCAATGCCTGCGTCCGTGAGCGCGGTAATGCCGTAGCCCGTGGTGCTGATCCACCAATCGCGGTTGCCTACTCCGCCCGCATCGCAGATGAGCAGAAGGCAGCCGTCGTGATTTTCGCCGAAGCCGTAGCCGTTATAATCGTAATAATCATCGGCATAAGCCATTGACGATTTGCCGTCAAGCGATTTAGTTGTAACCACAACAACGTCAAACTGCTGGCGCTCGCTGATTTCATCAAGCTTTGCAAGAAGCTCGGCTTCCTCGGAATCCGTGAGCAGGTCTGCATCGTCAACGAGGCGACTGCCGTCCGAAACGGGGGTGTTATAAGGATTGCCCGTTGAGGAGGTTGAGGTTGAGCCGCCTGCCAGAACGAGATTAACGTCGTTAAGGAAGGTTACCGTTGCCATTTCGTACTGACCGGGGGTGTCATACTCCTTCAGGTTGCTGTATAATTCGCCTGCCGAGAAGGAATAATTCTGAGCCGTGCCCGTTCTGTAAAGATAATACTCCGTTGCCGTGATTGAAAAGATAATAACGTTATCGCCCTTTGCAAGATTGCCCACTGCATTTTTCGCAAGGTCAACCGAGCCGTTATCGTCTGAATTATCGTTATCAACGATGAGGAAAGCCTCAATACCGTAAGTATCATAAATGCTTTGCGCAATTACTGCAGACGAGGAATCCGAAGCGGAAACGCCGTAACCGTAAGACTCGGAAGCAAATGCGGGAATTGCCATACTCATAAGGAGAGCAAGCGCTGTGATAAATACTAATAATTTCTTTTTCATAACTGCCGCACCCCCTTAAATTAAGCCTAACAGCCTGCCGAGCAGGAACACAACGCCCGTGCCCGCAACGGTTATACCCGCAAACAAGCCCGCAAGCTTGCCCTTATCAACGGGGATATTGCCGACGAATTTGCCCGTTTGCCCGTTCATAGCAAAGGTATATTTCTCGCCCTTATAGGTTGTGTTAAGCAGCCATACGGGATAGAGCGCATACTTTGAAACGCCGTTCAGAAGGCGAACGTAGGAAGCCTTCGGAGTAACCGAGGTATAACCGTCAACCGTTGCCTGAAGCACCGCCTCTGCGCTGTTTTTAATTCTTTCATTCGCTCTCGGAATGCTTGCCTGCATATCAACGTCATACTTATCCGCAAGATAGCCTGCAAGATACGCCGTCTGGAAATCAACCGCGCCGTTGAAATCAAATGGCTCAATGGATTCCATTAAATCATCGGGCATTTTTGACGAGCCGTCAACGGGGATATTTGCAAACGCCATATTACCCGCGCGGTAAACGTCAAAATAGCTCGTTTCCGTGTATCTGTAATTCTTATCGCTCCAGCTTCTCGTTCTGGTTGCCTCATAATGCACGTCGGCATTAATCTGGGAATCGAAAAGCCAGAAGGGAACGTAAATTCCCTTAATTTCCTCAAGCTTATTCTCACTCTTAAAGGTGCTCGGAGCGAATTTCTTTGAGTTGACGTATTCCTTGAGCCTTGCCTTGGCAGCCTTCTTATCAAGCTGGAAGGGAATAACGTAATTCGGCTTAAGCATACCCGAAAGCCTGCCGCTCATAACGACGGGATTGCCGCAATAGGGGCAGGAGGTTGCCGCCGTGTTCATATCGCCGACGATTTCGCCGCCGCAGGAATTGCAGACGAAAACGGACATATTTGCATCCTCGCCGTTCCAATCCTGCCCTGCGGGATTCCAGTTGAACTCATCCCCCTGCTGAGGAGCGGGCGCGCCGTAATCGGGCTGCTGCTGATTGAGCACGTCGTCCTTAGCCTGAAGCTGGCTCATTTCAAATGACGAACCGCAGAACGGGCAAGCCATCTTTTGTGTGGCGGTATCAAACTGAAGAGCACCGCCGCAATTAGGACATTTATAATCAAGTAAATTGGACATTATATTCTCCTTGTTATAGCTGAATTTAATTTCATCAAGCTAAATCCGACTGCGTCGGGCTGAATTCATCCGGCGATGCGCTGCGAAATAATAATTACGCAATCAAAGCCCTTCGCTTTGGCAAGCAAAAATCAACTGCTCTGCAATTTAGCTGTGTGAAACACAATTTAGCTTTTATGATTTCGGTGAACCGCAATTCTGGCAGAAATTAGTGGTGTTTGATGCACCGCAGTTGCGGCAAACCCACTGCATTCCCTGCTGCTGATAACCGCCCATATTGTTATTCATCGGCTGCTGATAACCCATATTGTTGTTCATCGGCTGCTGATAACCCATATTATTGTTCATCGGCTGCTGATAACCCATATTATTGTTCATCGGCTGCTGATAACCCATATTGTTATTCATCGGCTGCTGATAACCCATATTGTTCATAGGCTGCTGATAACCCATATTGTTCATAGGCTGCTGGCCCATCTGCTGATAGCCCATATTATTCATGCCCATTCCGCCTGCCATTCCGGCATTGCCGCCGAGAGCCATAACGATTTCGTTTGCCATTTGCTCGTAGCGCTGGAATTCAGCGTTATAGCGCTCCATTCTGTAAGGCGTTACGTCAAACTTAATTTCGCTGAAATACGGGTGATTAACATTAATATGGATTTCAATTTCATATTCATATTTATACTGAGGAGGATTATAAGAATTGCCGTCAGGAGTGTAAACCTCATCCCTGTCCTCATCATATTCAACACGAACGCTTGTAACCTGTGAAAGATCGATAATGTCAGCATTTTCAGCTCTGTAATCGCTCTTTCTGCTTACAACGAACTTTCTTTGCGTATCATCAATAATAACCTTTGTTGAATTGCCGAGAGTTCTTGTTGCATTGAAGCTATTGAGATTCTGCCTGTTCTGCTCTCTGTACTGAAGCTGCTGCTGAATATCGGCAACGGTGGATTTCTTTCTTTCGCTGAAAAACGGTGAAAGCTTCTTTGTGCAATCAGAGCAAATGGTGCCGTCCTCAACCTTTCTTGAGCCGAGCATACCAACGGATTTTCCGCAAATTGCACATTCTTTTTTATCAAAAAGTCCCATATCAAAACATCTCCTGAAATATCATTTTCAGGGGCAAGGAGAGCTTTCTCCCCACCCCTCATATTAATAATTATTGAGCGTCGTTAGCATCAAACGGATCGCCGCACTGCGGGCAGAACTTAGGAGGATTATGAGGATCCTCAGGAGTCCAGCCGCACTTATCGCATCTGTAAAGCGGAGCGCCTGCGGGCTTCGGGCTGCCGCAATTCATGCAGAACTTGCCCTGATTAGTTGTGCCGCACTGTGTGCACTGCCAACCGCCTGCAGCTGCCTGTGGCTGAGGTGCGGGCTGAGGCGTGCCGCAATTCGGGCAGAACTTGCCGTTTGCCTGAGTGCCGCACTGCGGGCACTGCCAGCCGCCTGCTGCGGGAGCCTGCTGCTGAGGTGCGGGCTGCTGATACTGCTGCTGAGCCTGTTGCTGCTGACCCATTGCAAATAAATTCTGAGCAGTGTTGCCGCCTGCGTTCATAGCCATACCCATACCGAAGAAGCCGCCCATTGCGCCGCCCTGATTGTTTGCGGCATCGCGCATAGCCTGACCCTGAGATTCGAGGAATACGCCGCCTGCCATTGCAGGATTGTTTCCTGCAGCAGCGCCGCGCTGATATCTCTTGAGCTCCTCTGCATCCGCTTCGTTCATTACGATCGGGTTAAGAGCGATTTTAACAACCTCAAGACCTCTTTTTTCAGCCCAGTCGCTTCTGAGAGCGTCGTTCATAGCGTCCTTTAATTCCCTTGCGTGTGAAGGAATCTGGCTGGGACGAAGCTCAAGACCCGAAAGAGTGCCGAGGCCCATCTGAAGCGCGTCAACGAATTCGGTTTTAAGCTGGCCGTCAATCTCTTCTCTTCTGTATTCCTGCTCAACATTGCCGCAAACATTTGTGTAGAAAAGAAGAGGATTGGTTACCTTATATGAATATACGCCGCTGCACCTTAAATCGGTTTCCATATCAAGCCCGATTTTTGAATCAACGATGCGGAAAAGAACAGGATTCGGAGTGCCGAACTTGTTATCAAGAATTTCCTTCGTGTTGAAATAGTAAACGCGCTGATCCTTAGCAGTGTCGCCGCCGAAGGTGAAACGCTTGCCTATTACGGCAAAGGTGTTTTTAATACCCTCGCCGAGGCCGCCGTAAAAGATTGAAGGCTCTGTTGAAGTATCGTAAGTAAACTCGCCGGGCTCTGCGCAAACCTCAACGATTTTGCCCTGCTCAACGATAATCATACACTGACCGTCAGCCACTGCGATGATTGAGCCGTTTGAAATAATGTTATCGCTGCCCTTTGTGTTTGAGGTGCGACCGCCCGTTCTCTTTGAACCTTTAACAACGAGAACGTCCTTATCAAGTGCTTCACAGTAAAAATACTCTCTCCACTGATCTGCAGTTGCTCCTGCGAGCGCGCCGATTCCGGCTTTAATTAATCCCATTTTTATTACCCCTTTCGTAATCAGCGGCAGTTTTTTGCGCCGCTCTAATGGATTTAAATAAATTTTTTCATTTTAATTATACAATATAACTAACTGAAAAACAATAACCGCAGAGATGATTTTACATTATTTACAAAAATTGAGAATAAAAATATAACTTTTAACTAAAGGGCGCAATTATAAATAACCAGTTCGGGTAACTCCGGCTGGCACAAGTGCCAGCTTGCGGAAAAATAAAGTTAATTAATCCGTATATAATTATTGTTTTTGACGGCAGATTATTGTATAATTAAATGTTGAGCAGCAACACTTCTGCTTGAAATTCAGAATATAGAAACGGTGTTAAAGTGAAATTACTTGCAATCGGAGACGTTGTTTCGGCGGCAGGCTGCGAGCATTTAGGCAAAGCTCTGCCCGAGTTAAAGAAATATTACGGCGCGGATTTTGCCATAGTTAACGGCGAAAACTCAGCCGTGGGAAACGGCATTACGCCGAAATCCGCAGAGCTGCTTTTTGACTGCGGCGCGGACGTTATTACCCTTGGCAACCACGCCCTGCGCAGACCCGAAATTTACGATTATCTTGACGAGCACGGCAGAATTATCCGCCCTGCAAACCTGCACCCCTCCGCCCCCGGAAGCGGAATGGCGGTGCTCGATTTGGGCTTTACAAGAGCGGCAGTCATCAATATTCAGGGCAACGTTTATCTTGAAACGCACAAAAACGCCTTTGACTGCGCGGACGAAATGATTGCCAAGGCTGAGGCTGAGGGCTGCAGAATAATCCTTGTTGATTTTCACGCGGAGGCAACGAGCGAAAAGCGCGCAATGGGCTTTTACCTTGACGGCAGAGCATCTGCGGTTTTCGGCACGCACACCCATGTGCAGACCTCAGACAATCAAATCCTGCCGAACGGCACGGGGTATATCACGGACCTCGGAATGACGGGCGCGGCAAATTCCGTTTTGGGTATTGAGCCTGAGCTTGCAATAAAAAAGATGAAGACCATGCTGCCCGTGCGTTTTAAAAATCCCGAGGGTGACTGCGTTTGCGAGGGCTGTTTCTTTGAAATTGACGATAAAACGGGCAATGCCGTATTTACGGAGGCTTTCAGGAGGTAACGAATGGCAAAAAGAATAAGCGCGGCACTGCTTGCCGCAGTGCTGGCAATGCTTTCGCTGACCGCCTGCGCCGCAAGGCAGACGCCCGATAACAAGGTTACGCAGGTGCAGACCACGGTTGCCTCCGCCGACGAGGTTATTCCCGAGGACAACAGCACCTTCAAGCTCTGCTATTCCCAGGCGGACAGCCTTGACCCTTTCGAGGCGGTTACGCAGAGCAATCAGATTCTGGCGCAGCTTGTGTTTGAGGGGCTTTTCAGCCTTGATGAAAACTACAAGGCAACGCTTAATCTTGCCTCGGGCTACCGCTACGAGGATTCAAAAACGCTCGTTGTGGATATCACGAGCGGGATTAAGTTTTCGGACGGCAGCACGCTGACGGCGGGCGACGTCGTTCAATCCTTTGAAGAGGCAAAGGCTTCCGCATACTGGGGCGGCTCGCTTGAGGAGATTTCGGACTGCTCCGCAAAATCGGACGCGGAAATCGTTTTCCATCTCAGCACGCCGAACAACTACGCGCACAATCTGCTGGTTTTCCCGATTAAGAGCAGCGACGGAGACGGCGATTTTCCGATAGGCAGCGGAAGATATTACTTTGCAACAGAGGGCAACGAAACGGTTTTGAAGGCAAACGTTACCGAAAGCTTTAAGCCGCATTTAACGACGCTGCACCTTGAGAATATTGCAAGCAACGATTCGATTGACAACGCAATAAACATCGGCAACATCAGCTTTGCGTTCAGGGATTTGAGCACTAATTCCTCGCGCAAAATCAGCGCAAACAAAAAGCTGGTTAATATGAATAATCTGGTTTATCTCGGCGTTAACAACAAAAGCGGAATAACCGCAAACGCCTCAATCAGAAAGGCAATCGCCCTTGCAGTTGACAGGCAGGCGCTCGTTAAAAGCGCTTACGGCGGCTTCGCGCAGGCGGCGACGGGAGTTTTTAATCCTCAGTTTGAGCTTGCGACAACGGCGCTTTACGAGAGCACGGCGGACGTTAACGCAGCTAAGCAGGCAATTGCGCAGAGCGGCTATTCAAATCTTTCCGTTTCCCTGCTTTACAATGCGCAGAACACGGACAGGCGCGCCTGCGCAGCGCTTATCAAGCAGCAGCTTGAGGCTGCGGGCTTCAGCGTTTCGCTTAACGCAGCGGCAACCGATGAGGAATATTTCAGGCTGATACAAAGCGAGAGCTTCAGCCTTTATATCGGCGAGGTTAAGCTGCCGCCGAGCATGAGTCTCAAGGCGTTTTTCACAAACGCGGGTGGAGCGCATTACGGCATTGATACCGGCAGCAGCAAGGCGGGCGAGGAATATTACAAATTCCTTGACGGCGGCGAGCTCGGCTCCTTCCTGCTTGAATTTTCAAACGAAACACCCTATATCCCCCTGCTTTACAGAAAGGGAATGATTTGCTTTTCAAAGGCGATGAACGGCGATATGCAGGGCAGATGCTTTGACTGCTTCGGCAATATTGAAAATTGGTACTTCATCTCCGAATAATAAATTATTTATAAATTTACGCATTATTCAACTTGATATTACGGCATTAATATATTATAATTTTTAATCAGCAATGTTACGGAGGTTCGTTATGATTAAATTTGAAAACCCGAACGGCTACATTCAGATAACAAACAATTATTTTGCTAAGCTCGTGGGGCAGACTGCGCAGAGCTGCTTCGGTGTTACGGGAATGGTTAATTCCAATCCCGTTCAGAGCATCAGGTCATTAATCAAAAACAAGGTTAATATTGACACATCCAATCAGGGCGTTTCCGTTAAAAGCGTTAACGGCGCGCTCGTTATTGACCTGCACATTGCGGTATCTTACGGAGTTAACATCGGCACGATTGCGGACAGCATTACGAACAAGGTGCGCTACACCGTTGAATCCGTAACCGATTTAAAGGTTTCAAAGGTTAATGTTTACATTGACGAAATCAACTAAAAACTCTGATTTGAAGGAGTACTTTTGCAAATGATTACAGGAAAAATGTTTCGTGACGGAATAATTTCCGGTTCAAATAACATTTCAAACAGCAGACAGGCGGTTGACGCGCTTAACATCTTCCCCGTTCCCGACGGCGATACGGGCACAAATATGAGCATGACCATCGGCGCAGCCGCAAAGGAAATGGCTGTTTTGCCCGATGACTGCTCACTTTCAGAGGCATCCTCCCGCTGCGCTTCCGCGCTTCTGAGAGGCGCAAGGGGCAACAGCGGCGTTATCCTTTCCCTGATTTTCAGGGGCTTTGCAAAAAGCTTTAAAGGACTTGAAAGCGCAGGCGCAAAGGATTTGGCGGACGCCTTTTCAAACGCTGTTGACGCTGCATACAAGGCAGTTATGAACCCCACTGAGGGCACAATTTTAACAGTTATCCGCAAGGCTTCAGAGGCGGCTAACGAAATGGCAAACACGCTTGACGACCCGCTTGAGGTTGGCTTTGCAGGATTGCTTGCCGCAAGAGAGGCGCTTGCAAAGACGCCCGAGCAGCTTCCCGTGCTTAAAAAGGCGGGCGTTGTTGACGCAGGCGGTCAGGGTCTTGTGCTGATCCTGGAGGGCTTCCTCAGCGTGTTTGAAAACGACGTTATCGTTCAGGCGCTTGAAAGCGCAGGCACGGTTACACCCGTTTCCACCCCGAGCAAAAAGACCGTTGCTGAGGCTTCGGGCGATATTAAATTCGGCTACTGCTCCGAATTTCTGATTGAAAAAAGCAACAGCGCAAAGAAGAAGGACCCGCTTAAGCTCAGGGCTTTCCTTGAGTCTATCGGCGACTGCGTCGTTGTTGTTGACGATAACGACATTATCAAGGTGCACGTACATTCAAACGAGCCGGGCAACGTTATTCAGTCCGCGCTTGAATACGGGCAGCTTATCAACATAAAAATTGACAATATGAGATATCAGCACCGCAATGCCGACGTTGGCGTTGAAGAGGGCGAAGCACCCGTTATGCCCGAGGCAGAGCCCGTTAACAATTACGGCTTCGTTGCAGTCAGCGCGGGCGACGGACTTGCAGACCTTTTCAAGGATTTAGGCGCGGATATCGTTGTAAGCGGCGGGCAGACGATGAATCCCTCCACTGACGACATTCTGAACGCAATTATGGCAACGCCCGCAAAAACCGTTTTCGTGCTGCCGAATAACAAGAACATCATTATGGCTGCCGAGCAGGCAATCGGGCTTGCAGAAGGCAGAGAGGTTCGCGTGCTGCAGACGAAGACCATTCCGCAGGGCATTTCCGCAATGCTGATTTTTGATGAAAACGACGACGCCGACGCTAATCAGATGGCTATGATGGAGGCTGCCGAGGCGGTTTCCACGGCGCAGGTTACCTTTGCCGCAAGGGACAGCGAGGTTGACGGCAAGCCGATTAAGCAGGGCGAGATTATGGGGCTTTGCAACGGCAAAATCAGATTCATCGGCGAGGATATTGCGGACATTGCCTTTAAATCCGCGGATAAGATTATCAAGAGAAACCAGACCGCGCTCGTTACGATTATCTTCGGCGAGGGCGCAACGGAGAAAATGGCTGAGGATATTCAGCAAAGGCTTGCCGATAAATACGGCGACGATATTGAATTCACAATCGTTAACGGCGGGCAGCCGATTTATTACTTCATTATTTCCGCAGAATAACAAACAGGTGTTTTTATGCTTACCCTTAACAGTGACGTAAAATATATAAAGGGTGTTGGAGAAAAAAGAGCCGAGCTTTTTCATAAGCTCGGCATTTTCTGCGTTAAGGATTTGGTTGAATATTACCCGAGGGCGTATCAGGACTGGAGCGCCGCGGCTAAGGCGGCGGACTGCGAAAACGGCGCGCAGGTGAGCATTAAGGCTACTATGATTAAGCCCGTTCGCGAGCATATGGTGCGCAGGGGTATGACCCTGTATAAGTGCAGCTTCAGCGACGGCGATACGATTATCAACGTTACGATTTTCAATAATAAATATCTTGCAAATTCGCTGAAGCTCTACGAGGATTACATCCTTTTCGGCAAGCTTGAAAAGCGGCTGACGAGCGCCGAAATGAGCTCCCCGCAAATTGAAAAGGCGGAGAGCAATATCAAAATTCACCCCGTTTATCCCGCAACGGACAGGCTTAATTCAAAGGCGATTGCAAAGGTTGCAAGAACCGCGCTTGAAGCCCTGCCCGAATTTGAGGAAACCCTGCCGAAGGAAATCAGGGATAAATACCGCCTTGCGCCGCTTGATTTTGCAATAAGGCAAATCCATTTCCCCGACAGCAGGGAGAATGCGATTATCGCGCGCAAAAGGCTGATTTTTGAGGAGCTGCTCGTTTTGCAGCTTGGGCTTCTTAAGCTGAAAAGCAAGAAAAAAACGAAAACGAATATCAGAATAAAAACCGATTTCACAAGGGAGTTTTATTCCCTGCTGCCCTTTGAGCCGACGGGTGCGCAGCGCCGCGCAATTGCCGATTGCATTGCCGATATGCAGAGCGAATACCCGATGAACAGGCTTATTCAGGGCGACGTGGGCAGCGGCAAAACCGCAGTTGCGGCGGGCATTATTTACACTGCAGTTAAAAACGGATATCAGGCTGCACTGATGGCACCGACGGAAATTCTTGCAAACCAGCATTTTGGCACGCTTTCGCCTATGCTGAGCGCAAGCGGAATAAGAGTTGAGCTGCTGACGGGCAGCACGCCCGCAAAGGAAAAGCGCGAAATCAAAAGGCGGCTGATGGACGGAGAGATTGACCTTATTATCGGCACGCACGCAATTATTCAGAACGACGTTGAATTTAAGGAGCTCGGGCTCGTTATCACGGACGAGCAGCACCGCTTCGGCGTTAATCAGAGGGCGAGCCTTGCGCTGAAGGGCGAGGAGGTGCACACGCTCGTTATGAGCGCAACGCCCATTCCCCGCACGCTTGCACTGATGATTTACGGCGACCTTGACATCTCCGTGCTTGACGAATTGCCGCCCGGCAGGCAGCCCGTGAGGACGGACGTTGTTAATTCCTCTTATCGCAGGCGCATTTACGATTTCATCAAAAAGGCGATTGCGAGAGGCGAGCAGGCATACATCGTTTGCCCGCTTGTCGACGGCGAGGAGCCGACTATGGCATCCGCCGAGAAATATGCCGAGAAGCTTGCAAACGGCGCGTTTTACGGCTACAACATCGGAATACTGCACGGCAAAATGAAGCCGAAGGCGAAGGATGAAATTATGCGCGCCTTTGCCGAGGGCAGCGTTAAGGTGCTCGTTTCAACCACAGTTATTGAGGTTGGGGTTGACGTGCCGAACGCAACAATTATGGTGATTGAAAACGCGGAGCGCTTCGGGCTTTCCCAGCTGCATCAGCTTCGCGGCAGGGTCGGCAGAGGCAACGCGGGCTCTTACTGTATTCTTATTTCGGACAGCGAGGGCGACAGCGCGCAGGAGCGCCTGCAGATTATGAAAAAATATTCGGACGGCTTTAAGATTGCGGACGAGGATTTGAAGCAGAGGGGCCCCGGCGATTTCTTCGGCAGCAGGCAGCACGGACTTCCCGATTTAAAAATTGCCGATATGCTGGGCGATATTGAAACGC
This sequence comes from uncultured Eubacterium sp., assembly GCA_905234995.1. Classification (GTDB taxonomy): domain Bacteria; phylum Bacillota; class Clostridia; order Oscillospirales; family Acutalibacteraceae; genus Eubacterium_R. The sequence continues at coordinate 15,113 of CAJOJV010000035.1, forward strand.
TGAAAATCTGCCGTGCCTGCGCGGACGAAATCCTTGCAAAGGATGAAAAGCTTGACTTAGAAAAGCACAGAGCGATTGCAGATAAGATTTCCGATATGTTCCGCAATTCGGTTTCAAATTAATAATCAATAACAGCTAAAAAGGGATGTTCCTGAGGAACATCCCTTTTCATTTACGGATTTGTGCAAATTCCGTTTTCATCAAATATGTATTCAATATTATTTATCGTCTGCGTGGTATCCTTAAGCATTACGCCGTTTTCATCAAGATAATACCAGCTATCATTCTGAAGCAGCCAGCCCTTTTTCATCGTGCCGCTATCATTGAAATAATAACGCTCACCGTCAATATCCTGCCAGCCCGTTGCCATTGCGCCGCTTTGCTTAAGATAATACTTCGTGCCGCTGATATCAAGCCAGCCCGTCTGCATTGCGCCGCTTTCATCAAAGTAATACCAGAAATTGCCGACCTTATGCCAACCCGTTGCCATTGCGCCGGAGTCGGCAAAATAATACCACACCTCGTCAAGCTTCTGCCAGCCCGTCTGCATAACGCCGTCAGCATTGAAATAATAAGTAACATCCGAAATGCTCTGCTTGCCGGTAACCATTGCACCGCTTGAGCTGAGAAAATACCACTTACCCGAAAGCTGCTTCCAGCCGATTGCCATATCGCCGCCTGAATTCAGATAATACCAGGCGCCGCCGTTGAGCAGCCAACCCGTTGCCATAATGCCTTTCTGGCTGAAATAATACCATTTGCCGTCTATCTTCTGCCAGCCCGTTGCCATTGCGCCTGAGGATTTCAGGTAGTACCACTTGCCGTCAAGCTTAACCCATCCCGTCTGCATAGCGCCATCCTCGCCGAGGTAATACCAATTGCCGGAAATCTCCTGCCAATCCGTCTGCATAGCGCCGTTTTCATCAAAATAATACCAGGTGTTCTTAACTTTCAGCCAGCCCGTCTGCATAACGCCGGAATTGCTGAAATAATACCACTTGCCGGAAATGAGCCCCCAGCCCGTGTACATTGCGCCCGCGCCGAGGAAATACCAGTTTCCGTTTTCAAGATACCAGAAGGTGCGAAGCGCGCCGTTGCTGTCAAAATTATACCACTTGCCCGAATATTTGAACCAGCCCGTTTTGAGCTGCTTTGAGCTTACGTAATAAACGCTTCCGGTGCCGTCGCAATACCAGCCGTCCGCAAGATTATAAGTGTTATCCGAAGCCGAATAATCGTTAATCAGGCTGATTATATTACCGACGGTAACGTAAGCCGAAGCACTTTTCTGCCTGCTTTCCGCATCGTTATAAGGAATTGCAAAAACCCTTATTCTGTAAGTGCCGGGGGTGGGAATTCTGAAGGAATAATCCGTGTTATAAGGATTGCCCTCAGTGCCGACCGCGCCCGAAAAAACAATCTTGCCCGTTGAATTATTTGAAATAACAACCTGATAATTCTTAAAATCCGAGCTTGCCGAGGTTGACGCCCAGATTACATGCACCGTATCTCCAACCGCGTAAGAGCTTTTATCAAGCGAAACGACGGGAACGGACATTTCACCCGTTGTTACGGGATTGCCGATACCCTTGAGCCTGATAATCTTATAAGTGCCGTTTGACGGCCAGATGGGCTGCTCAACAACTCCCCTTCTGGAATTTGCGGCATCAACGAGGAAGCCCCTGTATTCGCCGTTATATTCATAAATACCCGAATAAATGCCGATGTGCCCCGACCAGCAAACCAAATCGCCCGGCAGCGCCTTTGAATAATCGTCTGTTCCGATAAGCGTGCCGTAATTCTCGGGATTATTATAAATCGTGCTTGAGCTGTGCGGCAGAGTTACGCCGAAATGCCCGTAAACATACATTGTGAAGCCCGAGCAATCGAAGCCCGTTTCAGGCGAGCTGCCCGTGCTGACGTAGGGATAGCCGACGTACTGCCTTGCATAAGCCACAACCGCATCGCCCGAGGTGGCTGCCTGCGCATTTATTCCGAAGCCCGCAAAGACGGATATAAGCATTATAACCGCCAGAAGCAGGCTGCAAATTCGTTTCATAATAATGAACCTCCGAAAGCGAAAGTTTATATATTATACAATAAAACAAGAAAATAGTCAAATTTACAGAAAAAAGAAAGTGATTGTTGTCTGGACGTTGTATGAACAACGAGCCCATACAATTGTAGGGGACGGCGACCCCGACGTCCCGCGCGCTGCGAGCCCGATTAATTGACCGAGGCGCAGCCGAGACACCTTTACCAAATCACAAATG
>CAJOJV010000035.1:17442-22893 GCA_905234995.1 uncultured Eubacterium sp.
AACGTTGTTACAACGGGACGCCGAGGAAGATTCCCCCACAGGGGGAAATGTCGCAAAGCGACAAAAGGGGAACGAAGTCGTCGTCCCCTACGATGTGTTTCTGAAACGCACCGACAAGTTCTATTTGTATCACGGATTCGTGCACGCGCCGGAGGAATTGAATTTATAGGTTTTGCCGCTGATTTTCTTTGAGGTGCCGGCAAGCATTCTGCCGCTGTCCGAAAGATAATACCATTTGCCGCCGTATCTGATCCAGCCCGTTTTCATTGAGCCGTTTGAGTTCATAAAATACCAACTCTTGCCGTCAAGCACCCAGCCCGTTTGCATAACTCCGTTTGCGGCAAGATAATACCATACGCCATCTGCGTTCTGCCAGCCCGTTTTCATCTCACCCGAATTATCAAGGAAATACCAGCTGCCATCTATATACAGCCAGCCCCTTTGCATTGCGCCGTTTTCATCTGTGTAATACCAGCTTTTGCCATCAAGCACCCAGCCGGTTTGCATTGCGCCCGAATCGGCGAAATAATACCAGGTGCTGCCAACCCTTTGCCAACCCGTCTGCATAACGCCCGAGGCATTGAAATAATACCACGCCTCTTTAATCTGCCGCCAGCCCGTTTGCATAACGCCGTCAGCAACGTAATACCATTTATCGACGATATAATTCCAGCCCTCACCGAGCATTGCGGGAATGAAATCCGTTTTGAATTCCCTGCCGCATTTTGAGCAGGTGTGAAGAGTGTAGCCCCTCTCGCCGATTGCGGGCGGCACGGGCGTTTCAATATCAAAGGAATGTGCACATTCGTGCGGAGTAATAAGCGAAGCCGCGTCATAAATCACGTTTAAATCATAAACCGTGCTGCTTGCCTCGTCAACGCCGAGATACTGCCACATATCCGCCTTAACGCCCGTTGAGCCGACCTCGGGCTGAACGGAAAAATCCGTTGGCAGCTTATTCGGCCAATATGCATACCAGAGCTTATAATCATTTTTAACAATCTCGTTAATATCAATATAATTAAGCAGCCAATTGCGATTCGCATAAACCATAGGCGTATAGCCTGCCTCCCTGATTATGCCGCAGAAAATATTCATCTGCTTCGTTATCTGCGCCTTCGTCAGCCCCTTATCAAGCATTTTGGAATCCTCCAAATCATAAGCAACGGGGAGAGTGAAATGCTTTACCGTATCGCCGAGCCTTGACAGGGTTTCAACGACGAATTTTGCCTCGGTTTCCGCCTGGGACTCGGAATATGCATAGCTGTAAAGATAAACGCCGTATTCGATTTCAGCCGCCTCGGCAGCCCTGATATTTTGCTCAAAATTAACGTCAAGATGATTGTAATAGCCGAGCCTTATCATTGCAAAATCCTTGCCGTTTGACTGCAAATCCGTGAAATCAACCGTGCCGTTATGATAGGAAATATCAACGCCGAAAATCGGCTCGCCCGCAATAACCACCGTGCAGGAAAGCATTATTGCCGCGGCGATAATAACCGAGATTAATCCTTTAAAATATTTCATAAAATCACCTGATAGTATAACTATCGGGCAGATATGCTCTGCCCGAAAAATTTTTTAATTCTGCACCACTGTTTCAGACTCTGTCTGGGCTTCTGTGGTGGTTTCCACCTCGCCGTAAACCTCAATAATAACCTCCTCGCCCTTAGCAAGCTCCGTGCCTGCTGCGGGAGCCATTCCGTTAAGCTTTCTTACGGTATCGGGAGTATATTCGCCGAGGTTATAAACGGTTACAATTTTAACAACGAAGCCCTCAGCCTCAAGCTTTGCAATAGCCTCATCCTTTGTAAGCCCGCCGACATCAGGCACGGTTGCCATTTCAATGCCCTTGCTGACGGTGAGGGTGATTTCGGTGCCCTCATCAACCGTTTGCCCCTTTTCAATACTCTGCTTGAAAACGACGCCCTCTGCAACCTCTTTTGAAAATTCATAAGCAAAGGTGATTTTGAACTGCTTATTCCAGCTGCCGCTGTTCTGAACGTCGCTTTCCGTATAGCCTGCCGTACAGAAATCGGGCACCTGAACCTGAGCAACCGAAACGGGAGCCGTTGTGGTTTCAACGTTTTTGCCAAGCAAATCCGTGAAGCCTATAACGTAAACCGCAGCTGCGGCAACGATTGCAACGATGATTAACACGATGGCAACGGCCTTGCCCTTGCCGCCCTTTTCAGCCTTCTGCGCCTGCTTTTCCTGGCTGCGGATATGCTCCTCCTCGGTTTCAACGTAATCAGCCTTATCAAGCTTTGCGCTTTCCGCCTTTGCAACAACAGAAGGAGCGGCGTTGAGCAGCTCTCTGAAATCGTAAACCTGCTGAATACGCTTTTCAGGATATATCTGAAGCCCTGCGCCGAGCGCCTTGATAACGTGGGCGGGAATGGTTTCCGCAATTCTGTTCGGAATCATCAGCTTATCGTTGGTTTCACGTTCAACCGCGTTCGGAGGATTTGTACCGACGAGCGCGCGGTAAATGCACGCGGAGAAGGCATAAATATCCGTTGCGGGGCAAATCTTATGGGCGTTATCATACTGCTCAAGCGCAGTGTAGCCGCTGTTTTCATTGAACTCAAGCTCGCTTTGCGCGTTATTACATTCGCTGATGCAAAAGCCGAGCAGGCGAACCTTTCCGTCCGCACAGAGCACGAGATTATCGGGATTTATACCGCCGTGAACGATGCCGTTTGAATGAAGATTTTCAAGCGTTGTGAGCACGGGCATAAACATCAGCCTTGCCTGCTCCCAGTCAATGATATTATCCTCGTTCTTAATCAGGAAATCGCGCAAAGTAACGTAATCCATTTTCTCACAGACTGCGTAAGCTGTTGCGTTTTCCTCAAAAACCTCTATAACCGGAATAACCGCAGACAGCTTATTCATACTGCGCAGAGTTTTCCAGAGCTTTATGAAGGAAGCCTTGAAGCCGACGAAGGATTTTTTATATCTTTCCCTGATATGCACGTCGGGATTGCCCTCAAGGCGGTTGCCGATTTTTTTCGGAAGCAGCTCGCGAATTGTAACGAGGCGCTTCGACTGCATATCAAGCCCGATATAGGTTATAGCGTCGCTCTCCTGCGAGATAACGTTGCCCACAACATAGCGCTGATTGAGCACCGTTTTTCGGGGAAGAAACAGCATATCCGAAACCGCATCGTTATCAAAACCGCAATGCGCGCAGACGCTGCCCTGGGTTAACTGCTCAAAGCAGTTCATACACAAATTATCAATGAGGTTCATTTTCAACACTCCTAATAATTAAGAAATAACTAAATATATAATAAACCATTTTATAGTTTAGCAAGACGAGCCCCTTTTGTCAAGAAAACGGACTTTGAAATTTATATTATTGATTATGGTTAAATAATGTTATATAATACATTTAACAATTGGAAATCAGGTGAATTATATGAATTTTAAAACCTTACCCAACGGAATGAGCGAGGGCTTCGTTATCCTTAAAAAATGCGAGGAGAAAAAGGCAAAAAACGGCTCAACCTATCTTGATATTATCATCGGCGATAAGGACGGCGAGCTGCCTGCAAAGCTGTGGGATTTTAACGGCGGCATTTTTGAAGAGGAAATGGTTGTTAAAATCAGGGGCAATATTGAACAGTACAACGGCAAGGACCAATTCCGCGTTTCCCAGATTCGCCCTGCGGCTGCCTCGGACGAATATAAGCTTTCCGATTTAGTGCCCGCTTCCGACGTGGGCGGCGAGCAGCTTTATAATATGCTTGTTAAGAAAGTTAACGGATTTAAGGACGCGGATTTAAAGCGCCTCGTGCTTGAAATATTCTCGGATAAAAAGCAGGCGCTTATCACCTGCCCCGCGGCTTACAGGCTGCACCACGCAATGCTTGGCGGTCTTATGCTGCACACCGCCTCCATAGTTGAAATGGCGGAGGCAATCTGCAAAATCTACCCGAACGTAAACCGCGAGCTTCTGCTTGCGGGAGCCATTCTGCACGACGTTGCAAAGACCTGGGAATTTGAGCTCGGCAAAACAGGGCTCGTTAAAAATTATTCAACCGAGGGCGAGCTTATCGGCCATCTCGTTAAGGGCGCAATGTACGTTGAGGAGGCGGCAAAAAAGCTTGGTGTCCCGAGCGAAAAGGCAATGCTGATTGAGCATATGATTTTAAGCCACCACGGCGTGCCCGAATTCGGCTCGCCCGTGCGCCCGATGTTCCTTGAGGCAGAAATCCTTTCCGAGCTTGACACGCTTGACGCAACGATTTACGAAATCAACGATTCCACCTCCAAGGTTGAGGCGGGCAAATTTACGGACAGACAGTGGGCGCTGGACAACAGAAAGCTTTACAACCACGGGCTTTCATCAACCGAGCACAGGGTTAATTTTGAGGACTGATATGGAAAACGAGAGCTGGAATGAAATAGTTATAACGGTTGCCGCGGAGGATGCGGACACTGCGGGCGCAATTGCAAATATGGTTGTGCCCTACGGCATATATATTGAGGATTATTCGGACCTTGAAAACGAGATTATGGAGATTGCCCATATTGATTTGATTGAGGAAAGCCTGATTAATTCTGACCGCACCAAAGCAAAAATCCACGTTTACGTTAATCCTCACGAAAGCCCTGCGGAGGCGGTTTCCTTTATTGAGGAGAGGCTGAAAAACGCGGATATTGAGTTTGAATGGGCAATTAACGACTGTGCCGCCGAGGACTGGGTGAACAACTGGAAGCAGTATTTCCACCCGATGCCGATTGGCGAAAAGCTACTCATCCGCCCGATTTGGGAGGAGGAATACGACGCAGGCGGCAGGAAGGTGCTGCACCTTGAGCCGGGGCTTGCCTTCGGAACGGGCAGCCATCCGACGACGAAGCTCTGCCTTGAAACGCTTGAGAATTATATTGACGAAAATTCAACCGTGCTTGACATCGGCTGCGGCAGCGGAATACTTTCAATAGCCGCGCTGCTGCTCGGCGCTAAATCAGCATTCGGCGTGGATATTGATAAATTAGCGGTTAAAACCGCGCTTGCAAACGCTAAGGAAAACGGCTTTGAGCCGCCCGTTTTTGACGCGGTGAACGGCAATCTTTCCGATAAGGTAAGCGGCAAATTCAACGTTATCGTTGCAAACATCGTTGCCGATATTATTATGGAATTCAACACGCAGGTGGGCGAATTTCTGACCGACGACGGCGTTTATATCACCGGCGGAATTATTGACACGAGAGCGGACGAGGTGAAAGCCTCCTTTGCCGCAAACGGCTTTGAGATTATTGAAAGCTTTGAGGAAAAGGGCTGGTGCGTTTTCGCCTGCAAAAAAGCATAAATAAGCGGACAGAAAAAAAGGGCAGGATAATTGAAATGATATAATGATGGTAGACACGAAAAAAGTGTCTGCCATCATTTTTTGTGGTAGAATATAGAAAAAAGGAGATGAAAAGAATGGGACGACCAAA
>CAJOJV010000036.1 GCA_905234995.1 uncultured Eubacterium sp.
CTATATGAAAAATCCAGATAATCCTAACGAGTGGATAGTGGACGAGCCTGCGGCAGAGGTAGTAAAGCGAATATTCAAAATGTGTATTCAGGGACTTGGCCCTTCCGCAGATTGCAAAGCGGTTAAGAGCCGATGAGGTAATGACACCTACAGAATATTGGAGCAGCATTGGCAGGAACTGCGGCAAGTTACCGGAGAAACCTTTTAACTGGTCGCCTGACGCTGTATCCTATCTGTTATCCAAACAGGAATACATTGGCGATACGGTGAACTTCAAGACAAAGCGTAAATCCTTTAAGAACAAAAAGAGCGTTGAAAATCCAAAGAGTGAGTGGAAAATCTTTAAGAACACTCACTCTGCGATTATCAGCGAAGAAGATTTCTTTCTTGTTCAGGAATTACGCAAGAACAGGCGCAGACAAAACCGAACGGGAATTGTCAGTATGTTTTCGGGAAAAGTTTTTTGTGCTGACTGCGGTGCAAAAATGTACTACAGCTCATACAACAACTACAAGAAAGAAAACGCAAACTTTTTCTGTTCAGGTTATGCAAAAGATTCCGAGCTCTGCACGATGCACTATATTCGTGAGAAGGTTATCTATGCTCTTGTACTTGAAGATATGCGTAGGGTATTTGATTTAGTGACCTGTCGTGAAAAAGAATTTGCTAAAATGAAAATCAATGACAGCGAAGCAAACAGAAAAAAGGAACTGAATGCTAAACGTCGTCAGCTTGACAAGGCAAAGAAACGAATTTCCGAAATTGACAACCTTATCCTTAAGCTCTATGAGGATAACGCAAGCGGAAAGATAACCGATGAAAGATATGCTGCTATGGCAAACTCGCTTGAAACAGAACAAAGTGAGTTAAAAGAGTTGGTTCCCGTTCTTGAAGAAGAGGTCAACACCGAAAAGGATAAGCTATTAAGTGTTCAGAAGTTTATTGAGCGAGTTAAGCGTATTACCCGTCCAAGACGACTGACACCCGAGCTTGTAAATGAATTCATTGAAAAGATAACCGTATCGCAGGCATACTATGTTGACGGCAAGCGTTATCAAAACATTGAAATTTATTACAACGATGTCGGTGTAATCAAAACAACCGTAGATGATCTTGAGCGCAATTATAAAAAAGGTAATCTGTTCGGTGTAGAGCTTATCCAAGAAACCGCATAAAAAAGAAAAACAGCATAACCGTAGTTATGCCATTAATCTTAATTCAAGGACGCCCTTGGGGCACTCCCTATTTATGTAGGAGACCGCAACTGCGGTCTTTTTCTTATCTTCTCCAGGTGTGGATTATTTCGGGGTTTTCAAAGATTTCATCAAGCTTTTTGATAAACGGCACAATGTCGCCGCAATCAAGCGCGCGGTGGTCGAAAACGATTGTCAGCGGCATAATCTGCCTGATTGCAATTTCCTTTTCGCCCGCATCGTTTTTAATAACGACCGGCGCGTCCTGCACTGCGCCCACGGCAATTGCGCTCACCTGCGGGGGCACGATTTCAATAAGCGCCATTTCGCCCCTTTGCTCGCGATAAACGGAGCCGATGTTTGAAACGGTGATGGAGCCCTGCTCAATGTCGTGCTTCGTTAATCTTTCGTTTTCGGGGATTGCCTCATATTTGCGCTTTTCCTCGCCGTGCAGCGTGCGAACCTTGTATCTGCCGGTTTTGGAGCCGACGAGGCGGCAAACGGTCTGCTTAACCTTGCCCTGCCTTAAGCCCTCAAGCGTGTTGTCAAGCGAAACGTCAAACATAACCTCGTTAAGGTCGGTCTTCTGAATTCTGCGGTTAACGTCTGCAATATAATCCGCCATATCGTCCAGATTTTTGCTTTCGAAATTGTGCAGATTAATCGTCATCATCTCGTCGTTCGGCAGCATCATCGGCAGGGAAATGTTGATTTCGTCAAGCGTTGTAATCGTGCCGCGAACAAGAGTCGGGTCAAATTCAATATGCGCGTTCATGGCAGGGCATGCCTTGAGCCCCTCAACGATAACGCGCAGCATAAGCGTGTTAACGGTGATTTTGCTCTGCGGCGGAAGATTGGTTTCCTTCAGCTTTTTGTATTCAGCCATAAAATCCGAAACGTCCGGCTTATAAACGTATGCAACGTGGGGCACGTTCTGCCAAGCCTCCGTTGTCATATTCGCAACTATTTTTCTCTGAATTCCGAAATGCTCAACATTCTGCTCTTCAATCTTTTTCTCCATTTTCAAGCTCCTTTATATAATTAAATACTAATTGTATAATTAAATATCGCAGACAGTATAACACAAAGAATTCGATAATACAACAGTTTTAATTATTAATTTATAATTGCACAGGGCGCCCCTTCTGTCAAATTTTAACTTGCCCGTGGCTGATTGACACAAAAATCATTATATTGTATAATTTATTTATATTACTGATTAGGGGGTAATTTTATGCCTGAGGTTGAAGAAAAGGTTCAGGAGCAGGTTGAAGCGCCTGTTAAGAAAAAATCAAAAAAGAAGGGCAAAAAGGCGGGCATCATCGTGCTTTGCTGCATCGTCGTGCTTGCGGTTGCTTCCGCGCTGTTTATTCATTTCACAACCCTGCCGAAGCAGGATATGGATGAAAACATGATTCCCGTGGGCGGAATGGTCGTTTCCGATACATATGATTATCAAACCGAAAGCGGCAACGGTATCCGCCATAATCCGATAATCAGAATTATGCAGATGGTTTGGCGCTTCTGCGCAAGCGGTGACGCGGCTAAGCACGCCGTTCAGACTCCGCCCGAAAACGTTGTTGAATTCACGTATCTGCCCTACGTTGAGGATGATAATATTTATCACCGTCTTGACGTTTATTATCCGAACGGCACAAAGCCCGGCGATGAATTGCCGGTGATTATTGATATTCACGGCGGCGGCTGGATGTACGGCGATAAAAATCTGAATGAATACTACTGCCTTGCGCTTGCAAGCAGGGGCTACGTTGTGTTTAATATCAGCTATCGCCTCGTGCCGGACGTTACGGTCAACGAGCAGCTGCAGGATTGCGCGCTTGCGCTGCAGTGGATTTCTCAGCATTTTGAGGATTATCCCTGCAATCCGAATAATATTATGCTCACTGGCGATTCCGCCGGCGGAATGCTTGCGGTTTATTCCGCAGTGCTGCTGCAGAGCCCCGAACTGCGCGAAACCTTTGATGTTGTTGACGGCAATATGAATATTTCGGCTCTGCTGTTAACCTCGCCCGTTGCGTTTATGAAGGATGGCGGCGCTTTCAGCGTTTACACCAAGCCGATGTGGGGCAGCGACTATGACGATAAGCCCACCGCAAATTATATGGATTTGGATTCCATTATCTCATTTGCGCAGCTTCCGCCAACGTATCTCATTACGAGCGACGGCGATTCCCTTGCTCACGAGCAGACCCACCGCGCTTACGATTTGCTGATTGAAAACGGCGTTGATGCAAAGCTTGCCGATTATGAAATGCTCTGCGGCAAAAAGCAGCCCCACGTTTTCAGCGTGCTTAATCCCTTTGATGAGGCGGGCACAACCGCAATCACCAGTGCCCTCGGCTTCTATAAAAGCGTTATTGATGAATAATACAAATTGGGATTTGTCGGGCTCTGCCCGACAAACTCCGATTTATATAAAATAAAAAGGCAGTTCGCAATGAACTGCCTTTGATTTATGTGTTTTCAAATTATAAAACGATGGATTCGCCTGTCATTTCTGCGGGCTGTTCAAGTCCCATAACCTTAAGCATTGTCGGCGCGATATCGCAAAGCCTGCCGCCGTTCTTAACCTTGCAGTCGTAATTATAAACGATGAAGGGAACGGGGTTAGTGGTGTGCGCCGTGAAGGGCTCGCCGTTTTCGTCCAGCATCTTATCGGCGTTGCCGTGGTCTGCGGTTACAAACAGCACGCCGTCCATCTCTTTAACTGCCTCTGCAAGAGAGCCAACGCAGGTGTCAACGGTTTCAACCGCCTTAACTGCCGCGGGAATAATGCCCGTGTGCCCAACCATATCGCAGTTTGCAAAGTTAACGATGATTGCGTCATATTTGCCGCTGCGAACAGCCGCGTTCAGCTTTTCGGAAACCTCCGGCGCGCTCATCTCAGGCATAAGGTCAAAGGTTGAAATCTTCGGGGAATCAACCAGAATTCTGTCCTCGCCGGGATACTGCTTTTCCTCGCCGCCGTTAAAGAAGAAGGTTACGTGGGCGTATTTCTGAGTTTCGGCAATGCGAAGCTGAGTCATACCCTTATCGGAAATGTATTCGCCAAAGGTGTTTGTAAGCGCCTCAGGGCCAAAAGCAACCTCAACATTCGGCATCTCTGCGTCATACTGAGTCATACAAACGTAGTAAAGCGGGAAGAAGCCGCTTCTTCTCTCAAAGCCCTTGAAATCAGCGTCAACGAAGGTGCGTGTGATTTCCCTTGCACGGTCAGGGCGGAAGTTAAAGAAGATAACGCTGTCGTTCGGCTTAACTCTGTCCGTGCCGCTGATAACCGTCGGAATAACGAATTCGTCGGTCAGGTGCTTGCCGTCCTCGTCAATGGTTTCATAGGAAGCCTTAACGGCGGTAACGGTGTCGTCAGCCTGAATACCTTCGCCGTAAACGATTGCGGCGTAAGCCTTTTCAACTCTGTCCCAGATATTATCACGGTCCATTGCATAAAATCTGCCCATAACGGATGCGATTTTACCAACGCCGATTTCCTTCATTTTTTCTTCAAGCTCTGTAAGATAATCAACCGCGGAAGCGGGGGGCACGTCTCTGCCGTCAAGCAGCGCGTGAACGAAAACGTTTTCAACGCCGCTGTCCTTTGCCATTTGCAGCAGGCAGTAAAGATGGTCCGTATGGCTGTGAACGCCGCCGGGGGAAACGAGCCCGATAAGGTGCAGCGCTCTCCCTTTTGCGTTATCCATTGCGCCGACGAGCGCGGGATTTTTCTGCGCCTCGCCGTCTGCAAACGCCTTTGAAATACGGGTGAGCGGCTGATAAACGACTCTGCCCGCGCCGATATTGGTGTGCCCAACCTCGCTGTTGCCCATCTGCCCGTCCGGCAGACCGACGTCCATTCCGGAAGCGCCGATATATGTCATCGGGCATTCAGCCATCAGCTTGTCAAGATTCGGCTTATTTGCCATTGCAATTGCATTGCCGTAATCGGAATCGTTTTTGCCGAATCCGTCCATAATACATAAAACTACTGGTCTTTTCATATTCTTATTCTCCTTAAACAGCGCAGCTTTTGCGAAATGCTGCGTTATACGGAAAATTCCGCTCGGTTACATACACAAAGTATGCGCCCTTGCGTAATTTCCCGAAAGCCTTGCCTTTCACAAAATCTGTCTGTTTTTTTCTCAAGTTCGTTTACAAAATGCCCTCCCGTCAAGGAGGGCATTTCGTTTAATAATTATCTGCTTGCTGCCTTAACGATGATTGAGAAATCCTCTGCCTTAAGGGAAGCACCGCCGATAAGACCGCCGTCAACGTTCTCTTTGTCAAGAAGCTCCTCAGCGTTCTTGGCGTTCATTGAGCCGCCGTACTGAACGACGAAAGCGTCAGCAGCGTCCTTGCCGTAAAGGTCTGCAATAACCTCGCGGATGTAGCCGTTAACCTCGTCTGCCTGGTCAGCAGTTGCGGTTTTGCCGGTGCCGATAGCCCAAACAGGCTCGTAAGCGATGATGATGTTTTTAAGCTCGTCTGCAGAAACGCCCTGAAGAGCAATCTTGGTCTGCATACCGACAACCTCAAAGGTAACGCCCTGCTCTCTCTGCTCAAGCACTTCGCCAACGCAGAGAATAACGGTTAAGCCTGCGTCAAGCGCTGCGCGAACTCTCTTGTTAACGGTTTCGTCGGTTTCGCCGAAATACTGCCTGCGCTCGCTGTGACCGATGATAACGTAAGGAACGCCCATTGCCTTAAGCATAGGAGCGGAAACCTCGCCGGTGAAAGCGCCTTTTTCTGCCCAGTGGCAGTTCTCTGCGCCGATTTTGATGTTGCTGCCCTCAGCTGCGTCAAGCGCTGCCTGAAGGTCAACGAAGGGTGCACAGATAACAACGTCGCAATCTGCGCCTGCAACAAGCGGCTTCATCTCGTTGATGAGAGCAGTCGTTTCTGCAGGGGTGTTATTCATTTTCCAGTTGCCGGCAATAACTGCCTTTCTCAAATTCTTGTTCATTTCAGATACCTCGAAAATAATTATTTAGCAGGGGGCGAATGTTATTCGCCCCACGGTTTTTCTTTCAAAGATTAGTCTTTATCATTAAGAGCCGCAATGCCCGGAAGCTCCTTGCCCTCAAGGAATTCAAGCGAAGCGCCGCCGCCCGTTGAAATATGGCTCATCTTATCGCTGAAGCCAAGCTTTGTAACCGCAGCAACGGAATCACCGCCGCCAACGATTGAAATTGCGCCGCTGTCAGCAACAGCCTTTGCAACTGCAATTGTGCCTGCTGCAAAGTTATCCCACTCGGAAACGCCCATAGGACCGTTCCAGATAACGGTGCCTGCGCCCTTGATAGCGTCAGCGAAGAGCTTCTGGCTTTCGGGGCCGATGTCAAGACCCATCCAGCCGTCGGGAATTTCATCGCTGTTAACGATCATAGCTTCGGTGTCTTCCTTATATTCCTTACCGACCTTATTATCAACGGGGATAAGGAACTTAACGCCCTTAGCTTCAGCGTCCTTCATCATCTGGCCTGCGTTTTCAACCTGCTCAGCCTCAAGCAGTGAATCGCCGATTGAATGGCCGAGAGCCTTCATAAAGGTGTATGCCATACCGCCGCCGATGATAAGAGTGTCGCACTTATCAAGCAGGTTGGTGATTACGCCGATTTTATCTGAAACCTTTGCGCCGCCGAGGATTGCAACGAGCGGTCTCTTCGGGTTAGCAAGTGCGCCGCCCATAAAGGAAATTTCCTTCTGAATAAGATAGCCGCAAACCGCAGGAAGAAAATCAGCAACGCCGGTTGTTGAGCAGTGAGCTCTGTGTGCCGTGCCGAAAGCGTCGTTAACGAATACGTCTGCAAGTGAAGCAAGTGCGCGTGAGAAGGCGGGCTCGTTCTTCGTTTCCTCTTTTCTGAAGCGAACGTTTTCAAGCAGCATAACGTCGCCGTCCTCAAGTGCGTCTGCCATTGCTTTTGCGTTATCGCCAACAACGGTTTCATCCTCTGCAAGCTTAACCTCTTTTCCGAGGTATTCCGTCAGCCTCTCAGCAACGGGTGCAAGGCTGAATTCAGGGTTGTATTCGCCATTTGGTCTGCCGAGGTGAGAGCAAAGGATAACCTTTGCTCCGTGCTCCATAAGATACTTAATTGTCGGCAATGCGGCAACAATTCTCTTGTCGTTTGTGATAGTGCCTTCAAAAAGCGGAACATTGAAATCGCAGCGAACAAGCACTTTTTTGCCTGCTACGTCAATATCCTCAATGGTCTTTTTGTTTAATGCATCCATTTTTAAAACCTCTCTTAAATTAGTTTTATATATACTTATACTCTTACATTATAAAATAACCTCAACATAAAATCAACTGTATTTTTTTACAGAGTTGAACAAAGATATCGTTATTTTTTTGTCAAAGTTTTACTGAAATAATTTTTTTGCCGAAGCGCGGGAGATATTGATTATTCCTGCACATAATGGTAAAATAACAGCAATTGATATTGTTTGGATTGGTGTTTATGAAAAACGAAAATAAATATTCGGGCAGGCGCGACGTCGGCGGATTTTTCCTCGGGCTGTTTTTCTGCCTTTTTTTCAGAACGTATTCGTGGCTTTGCTCGGTGCCGATGTGGCTGACGCTTTTGCTGCATTTTATCATAGGGCTTTCATGGTGGTGGTTTTTTGCAACGCTGGCGGCATGGCTGCTTGCGGGAATAATTCGCTACAGCTTCATCGTGTTTGCCTGCTGGGGTGCAGACGCAGCGCCGCAGAATAAGGATAAGGAAAACAAAAACCCTTATTCCGTGAAGGACTGGCGCGATCTGAGCAAATAATAATATTCACCGCAAAACATAAATATATTTAAATATGTCATGGTTAAAAAGAATGAAATTAAACGAGCTTGAAATTAAAGAAACGGGAATAATTGAAAAGGTTGAGGGCGAGGGCGCTTTAAGGCAGCACTTCCTTGATATGGGCGTAATCCCCGGCGCGCAGATTAGTCTTGTAAAATTCGCGCCTATGGGAGACCCGATTGAATTTCGCATTCACGGCTATGAGTTGACTCTCGGCGTTGCGGATGCCGAAAAAATAACTGTCAGCAAAACCGTGCCCGAATTAACCGCAGAGGCAGAGCAAATTCGAAGAATTCACAAGGAGCACCCCGGTCTCGGCGAGGAGGGCAAGTATCATATCAAGAGCGAGGAAAATCCGCTTCCTGCCGATACGCTGCTTTCCTTTGCGCTTGCGGGCAATCAGAATTGCGGTAAAACAACTCTTTTCAATCAGCTCACGGGCGCCAATCAGCACGTGGGCAATTTCCCCGGCGTAACTGTGGACAGAAAAAGCGGGCAGATTAAAAACAACCCGAATACGGAGGTTGTTGATTTGCCGGGCATTTATTCGCTTTCGCCTTATACGAGCGAGGAAATCGTTTCCCGCCAATACATATTAAATGAGAAGCCGACGGGCATTATAAATATCGTTGATGCAACATCAATTGAAAGAAATCTTTATCTCACGATGCAGCTGATGGAGCTTGAAACCCCGATGGTGCTTGCCCTCAATATGATGGACGAGGTCAGGGGTAACGGCGGCTCAATCCTTATTAACGAGATGGAGGATATCCTCGGCATACCCGTCGTGCCGATTTCCGCATCAAAAAATGAGGGCGTTGAGGAGCTTATCAGCCATGCAATCCACGTTGCAAAATATCAGGAAAAGCCGCGCAGAAACGATTTCTGCGATGAAAGCGAATGCGGCGGTGCGGTTCACCGCTGCCTGCACGGCATAATGCATCTTATTGAGGACCATGCGCGCGCGGCGGGAATTCCCGTGCGCTTTGCCGCAACCAAGCTCGTTGAGGGCGATGAAAGAATTATGGCTGCCCTTAAGCTTGATAAAAACGAGGCTGAATTTGTTGAGCACATCATCGTGCAGATGGAGCAGGAGCGCGGGCTTGACAGAGCTGCCGCAATCGCGGATATGCGCTTTTCCTTTATCACACGGCTTGTTAAGGCGTGCGTAATTAAGCCGAGGGAAAGCAGGGAGCGCAAGCGCAGCAGAAAAATAGACATCGTGCTCACGGGCAAATGGACTGCTATTCCGTCCTTCGCAATCATAATGGGGCTTGTTTTCTGGCTCACCTTCGGCGTTATCGGCAAATATCTGCAGGAGCTGCTTGAGGGCGGCATTGAATGGCTCATTTCGGTTGTTGATTCGGGGTTGAGCGCATGGCACACTAACGAGGTGCTCCATTCCCTTATTACGGACGGAATTATAACCGGCGTGGGAAGCGTTGTCGTTTTCCTGCCGATAATCGTAACGCTCTTTTTCTTCCTCTCGCTTCTTGAGGATACGGGCTATATGGCAAGGGTGGCGTTCATTATGGATAAGCTGCTTCGCAAGCTCGGGCTTTCGGGCAGAAGCATCGTGCCGCTGCTCATCGGCTTCGGCTGCTCCGTTCCGGGCGTTATGTCCTGCCGCACCCTGCCCTCGGCAAGGGACAGAAAAATGACGATAATGCTCATCCCGTTTATGAGCTGCTCGGCAAAGCTGCCGATTTATGCGCTGTTTTCAGCGGCATTTTTCCCGAAATATTCGGCGCTCGTGATGGTCGGTCTTTATGCTCTGGGCGTTATTTCGGCAATCCTTATGGCGCTGCTTACAAAGAGCACGACCTTTAAGGGCGAGGCGGTGCCGTTCGTTATGGAGCTGCCGAATTACCGTATGCCGAGCGCAAAAAATATTCTGCGCCTGCTGTGGGAAAAATCAAAGGATTTTCTCACAAGGGCGTTCACTGTAATCTTTATTGCTTCAATAGTAATCTGGTTTTTAACAACCTTTAATTTCCATCTTGAAATGGCGGAAAGCTCAAGGGATAGTATGCTTTCGGTTATCGCAGGATGGGTAACTCCGCTGTTTGCGCCGCTCGGCTTCGGCGACTGGCGCATTATAACCTCGCTGATAACGGGCTTTATGGCAAAGGAAAGCGTGGTTTCTACTCTTTCCGTGCTCTTCGGCGGCACTGCCGCAATCGGCAGCGTGCTCAACGTTCGCTCGGCAGCCTCGCTTCTCGTGTTCTGCCTGCTTTATACTCCCTGCGTGGCAACTATTGCTGCGGTCAAAAGGGAGCTCGGCGCGAAATGGGCGGCGGGAGTCGTTGCCCTTCAGTGCGTTGTTGCGTGGCTCAGCGCAGGCGTGGTTTACGTAATCAGCGGATTTTTCGTGCATTAAGACAAATCGGGTGATTCTATGGGTTCACTTTTAATTAAATATATCAGTTCGAAAAAGCCGGAGGAGGAGCGCAGGGGCGCTCTCGGCGCGCTCAGCGGCAAGGTCGGCATTTTTTGCAATATTCTGCTTGCCGCAGTCAAGTTTGCAATCGGCAGCTTTACGGGCGCGGTTTCCGTAATGGCGGATGCGGTTAATAATCTTTCGGATTGTGCAACTAATATCGTCATCGTAATGGGCGCAAAAATCTCCGAAAAGCCCGATGATAAGGAGCACCCCTTCGGGCACGGCAGGGTGGAATACGTTTCCGCGCTCATCGTTGCGGTTTCGATTTTCGTGGTCAGCTTTGAGCTTGCAAAAGGCTCCGTCGCAAAGATAATCAGCCCCGCGGAAATCAAGTTCAGCGCGTGGTATCTGGTTATTCTCGGCGCAACGGTGCTCGTTAAGCTGTGGATGGCGATTCTCAATTCAAGGCTTTATAAGCTCACGGATAATATAACCCTCAAGGGCGTTTGGCAGGATAGTATTAACGATTGTATTGCAACGCTTGCAACTATGCTTTCAATCGTGCTTGCCCATTTTCTGCATTTTAAAGCAGCGGACGGCATTATCGGCCTTGCGGTTTCCGCTTTCATTTTCTTCTCCGGTGTGGGCATTCTCAAGGGCGTGATTTCGCCCCTGCTCGGCGAGCCGCCGTCAAAGGAAATTACGGACAGGATTGAGGAAATAATCTGCAAAAGCGATATCGTGCTCGGCGTGCACGATTTGATTATTCATAATTACGGCGCAAACAAGATAATAGCCTCCGCAGACGCAGAGGTTGATGCCGCTTCGGATATCTTCACAATTCACAGGGTTATTGATAATGCCGAGCGGGAGATTTTTGAAGAGCTCGGCGTGGAAATCTGTATTCATATGGACCCCGTCGATGTCTTTGACGGCGAAACGGAAAGCTACCGCAGAGCGGTGCTTGACGTGATTAACGAATATAACGGCGATTTTTCCTTCCACGATTTGCGCCTCGTGCAAAAGGACGGCAAAAAATGCCTTGCCTTTGATTTGATAATTCCGTTTGAGGTGGAGGATATGCGCCGCGTTGAGGCGGATATAACCGCAATGCTTAAAATCAAGCATCCCGAAATCCTCACCGAAATCAACGTCGAGCATTCATATGTATAACAAGTTATAGAAAGGAACATATATGAAAAACAAAAAAATGATTGAGAACAATGTTGAGGATGAGTATTGGTGGTACGGCTTGCACGATTCGGTTTTAACCGATATAAAATGCGGCGAGATAACGCCTGATTACAGCATTAAGAATTACAGATACAATTACCTTAAATTTTTTCTTGACACAGAGCACGCAATCGGCGAACCCGTTAAGGAAATAACCTTTTATAATTATTCTGCAAGCTGGAAGGGCGGAAACATCAAGGATTTTTCGTTTTATAAAGGCAGTTGGTGGATAAGCGATAGCCTTGAAAAGAAGGGCGACAAATGGGTGTTAACCTTAACGCTGACACACATCGAAAAGCATCATCCGGTTGATGAAATCATAACGATTAACTTTGAACAGTTAGAGGTTGTCAGAGAAGAGGATTAAGATATAAAGCAAAACAGCAGGGGAAACCCTTGCTTGTAAGGTTATGTAATTTATGAAGCAATTACCCGAAAGAAAACCAAACAGACTAAAGAATTATGATTATTCATCAAATGGAGCCTATTTTATTACGATATGCGTTCAGGATATGAAATGCGTTCTTTCAACAATCGTAGGGGCTGACGACCTCGGCAGCCCGCGGATAAGGCTTACGGAATACGGAAGCATAGCTGAAAGAAACATTCTTAAAATGAATGAAATATATCCCGAAATAAATATAGATAATTTTGTCGTGATGCCAAATCATCTGCATATTTTGCTGACGATACATAACAATAATAACTGCGTTAGCGGGGCGCCGAGGTCGTCGCCCCCTACGAATATGCTATCCAAATTTGTTGCTGCATTTAAGAGATTTACCAATAAAGAAATCGGCGCGAATATTTGGCAAAGAGGCTTTCACGACCATATCATTCGAGATGGAACAGATTATCAGACCCGATGGCAGTATATTGATGAAAACCCTGAAAAGTGGCTTTTGGGTAAAGATGAATACTATGCTTTATAGTGTTGGAACACGAAAACACTTGATAAAAAGAAACGAGTTAGAGAATTCCTCTAACTCATTTTTTTGCGCTTTTTATGCAAGTGTTAAAACTATGCTTTTATTTGTGGTATTTTGAATTGTTTGAAATTGAAAAGGCGCGGTAGATTTGCTCCAGCAGCACCATTCTTGCAAGCTGGTGCGGAAGCGTCATTTTGCCGAAGGAAAGCTTCGTTTTGCCGAGCGCCTTAACCTCGTCCGAAAGCCCGAAGGAGCCGCCGATTATGAAGCTGATTGACGATGCGTTAAGGCTGATTTTTTCAATCATTGAGGAAAAATCTGGAGAGGAATATTCCTTGCCCTCAATGCAAAGCGGCACTACCTCGCTGCCCTTCGGAATTTTTGCAATAATCCGTTCGCCCTCCCTTTGAAGGATTTGCGCAATTTCGGTTTCCTTCGGATTATCGGAGGCGCGTTCCTCCGCAACCTCGATTATATTCACCCTGCAGTATGCGCCAAGGCGCTTTGCGTATTCGGCGCAGCCCTCGCGCAGATAGCTTTCCTTAAGCTTGCCGACGCAGATGATATTCACGCTCATCATAGCACAATCAGCCCTCCCTCGTTAACGGGCGGGGAGACCCAAAGGCGGTAATCGCCGCCCTCCTCGGCGCCGAGCTCAGCCAATGCGGAAACGGCGGTCTGCCTTGCAATTTCGGGCACGTTGTTTTCCCTGCTGAGGTGGGAAAGCACGAAGCGTGTCGTGCCGCTCTGCAGCAGCTCCTTTGCAAATTCGCCCGCGGCATAATTTGAAAGATGGCCCTGCGCGGATAAAATTCTCTGCTTGAGAGGGTAGGGGTATGACCCGTTTTGCAGCATTGAAATTTCGTGGTTAAATTCAAGGAAAATCAAATCGGAACCCGCCGCAACGCGCTTTGCCTCGTCGGTAACGTAGCCCGTGTCCGTGCAGACGGAAATCCTTCTGCCGTCCGGCAGGGTGAATTTATATCCCACGCAGGCAACGGAATCGTGCGAATTATAAAAAGGCTCCGCAAAAGCGCCGTCAAGGCTCAGCACGCCGTTAATCTCGTGCGAATTTACGCGGTTGTCCGCAATGCCGGTGAAGCGCATTTCCTCAAGGCATTCGGGGCAGGCAAAAACGGGCATCTTATAGCGCGATGCAAAAACGCGCAGCCCCGCAATATGGTCGCCGTGCTCGTGGGTAACGAAAACGGCTTTAATGCCGGCGGGGTCAACTCCGATATTTCGCAGCGCTGCCTCGCATCTTTTTGCGGAAACGCCGATATCAACAAGAATACCGCCGTCGCCCCAGCCTATGTATATTGAATTTCCGCTGCTGCCCGAAAACAGCTGGCATACCTTTGCCATAGTATTCTCCAAATCTTTTGAGTGATTATTATAATCGGAGCGAAAATGCTTCATTAGCAAAAGCGCCTTCATTCCTTCATTTCTTCATTCTATTTTAAAAAGGGCTGACATCGTCAGCCCTCTAATTTTTAGCCTGCGTTATTGATTGCCTGTTTTTTTGACTTAACCTTAACGCGTCTGATGTCTGCGCCGAGCGCCGTCAGCTTTTCAACGATTTCCTCATAGCCGCGGTCGATATACTGAATTTGCTCAACCGTGGTGATTCCGTTTGCAACAAGCCCTGCAATAACCATTGCCGCGCCTGCGCGCAGGTCGGTTGCCTTAACCTCAACGCCCGTAAGCCTCGGCACGCCCTCAATGATTGCGGTTTTGCCCTCAACCTGAATGTTGGCGCCCATTCTTGCAAGCTGGCCGACGTACTGAAAACGGTTGTCCCAAACCGCTTCCGTAAGCAGCGAGGTGCCGTTTGCAATTGCAAGCAGCACGGCCATCTGCGGCTGCATATCCGTCGGGAAGCCGGGGTGGGGCATCGTTTTAACGTTGCATTTGGTAAGCGGCTTAAAGCGAGTAACGCGCACCGCGTCGTCATATTCAATAATCTCGGCGCCTGCCTCGCGCAGCTTTGCGCTGATGGATTCAAGGTGCTTCGGGATAACGTTTTTAACAAGCACGTCGCCGCCGCAGGCAGCAGCCGCAACCATATACGTGCCCGCCTCAATCTGGTCGGGAATAATGGAATATGTGCAGCCGTGCATTTTTTCAACGCCGCGGATTTTGATAACGTCCGTACCTGCGCCGCGCACGTCGGCACCCATTGAGTTAAGGAAGTTTGCAACGTCAACTATATGAGGCTCTTTTGCGGCGTTTTCAATAATTGTAAGCCCTCTTGCAAGCACCGCCGCAAGCATAACGTTAATCGTTGCGCCTACGGAAACCTGGTCCATATAAATTGAGGAGCCGACGAGCTTTTCTGCCTTTGCGCAAACCATACCCTCAACGATATCAACGTCTGCTCCGAGCATTTCAAAGCCCTTGATGTGAAGGTCAATCGGGCGCACGCCGAAATTGCAGCCGCCGGGCATTGCAACCTCCGCCTGCTTGTATCTGCCAAGCATTGCGCCGATAAGGTAATAGCCGGCTCTGAAATGGGAGGTCAGCTCATAAGGCACGCTCTGATATCTGATGGGGCGGGAATCCACCTCAATCGTGCCCTTGTTAATCATTTTAATCTGAGCGCCCATCTGCGCCAGAATTTTTATGCTGAGCGAAACGTCGGAGATGTTCGGAATGTTTTCAATTCTTACTATATCATCGGCAAGAAGCGCCGCCGGGATAATTGCAACAGCCGCGTTTTTTGCGCCGCTGATATTAACCTCGCCAAACAGCTCGTGGCCGCCGTTAATAACAAAATTTTCCAAAATTTTTCCCTCTTTTAATATTAAAAAGTTCAAAAGAACAGCAGATGTAAAATTTACCCTGCTATTATAGCAGAGTGGCTCTCAAAAATAAACCCCTTTTAATATTATGAAATATTTTTGTAATAACTGAAATATGCTGAAAAACAACAATATGTATGCATAAAAATTTGCCTAAACCGCAAAATAGCGGCGCTTTGCCGAGCTTGAAATTTTTTTAAAATCTGCAATTTATAAGAAATTACAAAAATATTACAGCACGGTTTTGGATATTTTGACGAACGAAAGCCCCCGCTTTTTTATTATTTCAAATCCTTCGGCGTATATTAAAAAAGAAGCCGATAAAAATCAGCTTCTTTTTAGGACAAATTCGGATTTGTCGGGGCGTAAAAGGAACACACAGTAGGGAACGATGCCTCTCTTGCAGAGACGGCAAACCCCTCTGTCGCTTTGCGACATCTCCCCTAATAGGGGAGTCCCATCGTTCCGCGTCAAGGTGTGGGCACCTTGCCCTACAATGGGTGCGGGTGTCCCGCCCGAAATATGCCGCAGGCATACATCATACGCGAAGCGTATATCATAGCAAAGCTATATATCATTGTGCGTAGCACAACATCATTTCGCGCGCAGCGCGACAAGCTCCGATTTATCAATTATCCCTTTTTAATTGATAGTCTCAGCTTATCCGTAATCATTGCAATGAATTCGGAATTCGTGGGCTTGCCGCGCTGTGATGGAATCGTGTATCCGAAATAGGAGGAAAGCACGTCAACGTCACCCCTGTCCCATGCAACCTCAATTGCGTGGCGGATTGCCCTTTCAACCCTTGACGGGGTCGTGTTGTAAATCTTTGCAACGGTGGGGTACAGCAGCTTCGTAACGGAGTCCAGCATTTCCGGGTCGTCAACCGAAAGCTTGATTGCCGTGCGCAGGTACTGATAGCCCTTGATGTGCGCGGGCACGCCAATCTGACGCATAATATCGGATATCACAACGTCCATATCCGCCTGCACGTTCTGCGGCTTTCTGCTTTCCTGCTTCCAGACGGAAAGCCTTTCAATCCTCTTTGCAACGAGGGTTGATGAAACGGGCTTAATGAAATAGTAATCCGCGCCCGCGTCAATCAGTTGCTTTTCAAGCGAGGGCTTGTCAACCGCGGACATCACGAGCACGAGAGGCTTTTCAACTGCCGATTCGGCAATGTGCTCCAGCACGTCGAACGCGTCGGCGCCGGGCATAAACACGTCGATAAGGATTACGTCAAATCTGCCCTCGTCAAGAGCGCAGATAATCTTCTCCCCGTCCTTCGGCTGCAGCACGGCTTCAAAGCCAAGCTGCTCAAGCTCCTTTTTGCAGCGCCTTCCGAAGCTTTCCGTTTCATCTGCAATTAATATTTTTGTTTTCTTTTCCATAATCAAAACTCCTTTATGTGTATTTTTTTCACATTTTAACACACATTGTGAACAATTGCAATATATTTCTGTAACTTTTTTAAATTTTTGTAACTACATATATTTTTGTTATTCGCTGTAAAACCTTAAAATGTGCAGTAATAATGCGCGTTTTGATATGTTTATACAAGGAATTATTGATTGTGACAAATTGTAATAACTAATGAAAAGGCAGGGGCAAATACCCCTGCTTTTCGTGATTGCTTTAGCCCTGCGCGCTCATATTTGTGAATTTCTGCTTAAGGGTGTTCATCTTTGACTGGTCTGCCTGCTCGGTCTGATACCAGCCCTTTGCCTGCATTTTCTTATAAATATCGTCCTGCATACAAAGCGAATCGTTAAGCGCGGTTTTAAACGCCTGATTAACGTTCGGCGTGGGCGATTCAATCGTTCCGTGCATATATAAATCGCAAACGCCCTTTTCAAGCATTAAAATATCCTGCATTAAGTTTTTGTCGTCCATAGTTTCTCCTTATCCCAAAAGATTTAAAAAGCTGTTAAAGATTTCCTTGTGCTTGCCAGCCATCGTCTGAACGGAGCTTTTAAGCTCGCTGTCAGAAACGGTGCTGATAATTTCGTTGCACTTCGTCTGAAAATACTGCTCGTGGCCGAGCGCATCTTCAACGTACAACAGTTCTTTTGATGTCATTAATCGTCACCTCCGCATTACTATTCTGCGCGGGCTTTGGAAAAATATACATAATAAGTTATACGAATTGGGATTTGTCGGGGTGACTAATAACTTAACTGAACGAATGTAGGGAACGCCGACCTCGGCGTTCCGCTTAAATCAAACAACCCAATAGGCAACAAACCGTTTGCGGTTTGTTGAATGTATCTCGGCTACGCCTCGGTCAATTATCGGGCTCGCAGCGCGACGGGGTTATTCCCCCGCCGGGGGAAATGTCGCAAAGCGACAAAAGGGGTCATTAGTCGCCGCCCCCTACAATTGTATGTGTTTTGTTGTTCCTGAAACACCCCAACAAATCCCAATTTACCAAACAAAAAAGGCTACCCCGAACGGGATAGCCTGAAATATTTTCTATATTTGCCTGATAAGGTTTTTGTCCTTTCTTGCAGCCCAGGCGATGTTGTATGAATGGTCGCCCACTCTTTCAAGATCCTGCAGCAGCTTGGTGTATAACACGCCTGATGAAGTTGAGCACTCCTTTTTGCGAAGGCGCTCAACGTGGCTGTCCTGCGCCTGAATTGTCAGGTGGTCAATGCTGTCCTCCAGTGCGTGAAGCTCGTGCTCCTCGTCGGCGGAAAGGTGCATATTCGTAAATGCTCCGATGGAACGGTCAAGCAGCTCAAGCGCCTTTTCATAA
Organism: uncultured Eubacterium sp.; assembly: GCA_905234995.1. GTDB lineage: Bacteria > Bacillota > Clostridia > Oscillospirales > Acutalibacteraceae > Eubacterium_R. The sequence continues at coordinate 18,110 of CAJOJV010000036.1, forward strand.
ATCGTCTGAAAGTCTTTAAGCGCAGCGTCTGAGAAAACCATATTGCCCTGCATCACAAGCTCGGTGCGCTCAAGTATATTAAGCGCATGGTCGCCTATTCTTTCAAGGTCCGTGATAACGTGGAATAATCGTCCAATGTATTCCGAATCCGCAGCCGGCAACGCGTGCGAGGTTACAGTTACCATAAAGTCTGAAATATGGTGGTTAAGCCAGTTTATAAGCTCCTCATTATCCCTGATTTCGCGCTCGCGCGAGGTGTCTTTTTTCAGGAAGCCCTCGCAGGCAATGACGATGTTTTTGCGCGCAAGCAGCGCCATACGCTCAACCTCCTTGCTGATCTGCGGCACAAGGGCAAGCATATTTGAGTTGAGCTTGCGGTCAATATAAACAAAGCGCAGCTCTGTTTCGTGCTCCTTCGGCTGAATAATTCTTTCGGAAATTTTAACAATAACCTTAACAAACGGCAGCAGCACGAGCGCCGTAACAATCTTAAACACAATATGCCCTGCCGCAACCTGAACGGCGCCGTTGGTTGAAACGTTTTCAATCAGGCTGACAAACGGCGTGAACAGCGAAATCGGAACAAACAGCAGCATTCCCACGAAATCGAAGATGAAATATATCAGCGCTGCACGCTTTGCATTTGTTTTTGCGCCGATTGCAGAAAGAAACAGCGGCATTGCTGAGCCGACGTTAACTCCGATAATCAGATGAATTGCAAGGCTCATCGGCATTAATCCGTTAAGCGCAAGCATCTGCAGAATACCGATTGCCGCGCTTGAGCTCTGCAGCACGGAGCACATTATAATACCTATAATAAGACCGAGAAAGGGATTATTTGTGCGCGTTATAAAGCTCTGGAAGCCGACGCTGGTTTTCAGCACGCCCATCGCATCGTCTCCGCTCATATACTTAAGCCCGAAAAACAGAATTCCGAAGCCGAGAATAATCTGCCCCGTGTATTTCCTTTGCTGCTTTTTGGAAAACAGCGCCATAACCGTGCCGATAAAAATGCATATCGGCGCAATGGCTGAAACGTCAAGCGCGATAAGAACGGAGGTAATCGTCGTGCCGATATTTGCGCCGATGATAACGCCCGTCGCCTGCGCCAAATCCATTATGCCTGCGTTCAGGAAGCCCATCAGCATAACCGTCGTCGCGGAGCTGGATTGAATTACCATCGTCACAAGCACGCCGAGGAAAAAGCCCTTGAAGCGGTTTCGGGTCAGCCGCTCAAGCAAATCCTTCATTTTATTACCCGCAACCTGGTTTATGGCTCGGCTCATATATTTCATACCGAAAAGGAAAAGCCCGAGCCCGCCAAGCAGGGAAATAATGTTTTGAACTGTCATATTTTATAATCCTTAATTTTGATGCGGCAAAAAATTTTCCAACTTTCACCAAATACATAATATATTAAAAACGGGCAAATTGCAATATAATTTCAATATTTTGTGTTTATTTCGGTTCAATCGGCAAACAATATTACCAAAGAGATTAAAGGAGTTGAGCTTATGAGCGAAAGCGGGGATACCGTAAAGCTTCTGCGCGAATGTGACGCGGGGATTAAAATGGGCATATCGTCAATCAACGAGGTGCTTGATAACGTGCATGACGATGAATTCAAAAGCAAGCTGATTGATTGCAGAAATCAGCACGAAAAGCTTGCCGATGAAATTGAGGATTTGCTTGAGGCGCACAGGGATGAGGGCAAAAGCCCCAATCCTATGATTAAGGGAATGAGCTGGATTAAAACGAACGTGAAGCTCGCCGCCGATAATTCGGATAAAACCATTGCGGATTTGATGACGGACGGCGCAAATATGGGCGTTAAATCCCTTTCAAGGTATATTAATCAGTATCGCAGCGCCGATGATAAATCGCGCGATATTTCAAACCGCTTAGTTGATATCGAAGCAAGGCTTTCAACCGATATGCGCCGATATTTATAAATCGGAATATTCTGCTTAGTAAGGCTCGGAGCACTGCGGCGTTCCGAGCCTTGCAACTAAAGCTGACATAAAGGCTTTGAATTGTACGCTTTTGTTTATTTACAAAAGTCCGCCTCTGTGCTACAATTTTGTTAATAAAAGTTGCAAAGGTGTGAAATATATGAGAAAGCCTTATATTGATAATCTCCGCTGGCTCACGATTGCGTGCGTCGTTGTTTTTCACGTAATATATATGTTCAACGGCGAGGCGCAGGCGGGCGTTGTCGGTCCTTTCAGAGAGGTGCAGTATCAGGACGCGCTGCAATACATACTTTATCCGTGGATGATGATATTGCTTTTCATAGTTGCGGGGATGTGCTCGCGGTATTATCTTGAAAAGCACAGCATAGGGGAATTTGTAAAATCCCGCACGACGAAGCTGCTCGTGCCGTCAACAATCGGGCTTTTTGTTTTTCAGTGGCTTCAGGGCTATTTCAATATGCGGCTCAGCGGCGCGTTTGATAAATTTGAAGCGCCAAGGCTTCTGCTGTACCCGATTATGGCAATTTCTGGCATCGGGGTTTTGTGGTTTATTCAGACGCTGTGGCTCTTTTCAATGCTGCTTGCCTTCATCAGAAAGTTTGAAAGGGGCAGGTTTTATGCCTTTTGCGGCAGGGCAAATATAATTGCGGTTATTGCGTTAGTGCTGCCCGTTTACGGGGCAAGCTTTATTCTTAACACTCCCGTGATTGTGGCTTACCGTTTCGGTATTTACGGATTAACCTTCTTCCTCGGCTATTTCGTTTTTGCGCACGAGGAGGTTATTGAGCGTATAAGCAAGTGGCGCCTTCCGCTTTTTGCAGCTGCGGCGGTGCTTGCCGGGCTTTATCTTTACACGCATTTCGGCGATAACTATGCAGAAAATCCAACGTTCAACAGTATTCCCGCCATCGCCTATGCGTGGGCTGCGTGCCTTGCAATTCTCGGCGGTGCATATAAATGGCTCAACAGGCAGACGGCAACAGACGCATTTATGGCAAAGCGCAGCTTCGGGCTTTATGTTTTTCACTATCTGCCGCTTTCGGCTGGCGCATATCTGCTCACAAAATATACGGCGCTGCCCCCGCTTCCGATTTATATAACCGTGCTTTTCTGCGGCTTTGCGGGCGGGCTTGCCCTCAATGAAATTATTTCCCGAATACCCTTCGTCAGATGGGCGGTGCTCGGAATAAAGAAGGAGAAAACCGATGTTCAGCAGTAATCTTTATAATCTGAGGAAGCTAAATAATATGACGCAGGAGGAGCTTGCGGAAAGGCTTGAGGTTTCAAGGCAGGCGATTGCAAAATGGGAAAGCGGCGAAACCGTGCCTGACCTTGAAAAATGCAGGCTGCTTGCAGAGGTTTTCGGAGTCAGTCTTGATGATTTGGCGAATTTCAACGCAGAGGAAAATATGGGGCTGAGCGTTCCCCCGAAAGGAAAGCATCTTTTCGGCATCGTTAAGGTGGGCGAAAAGGGGCAGATTGTTATTCCCGCAAGGGCAAGGAAAACCTTTGAAATCAAATCCGGCGATTCGCTTGTGGTGCTCGGCGATGAGGCGCAGGGAATAGCGCTGATTAAAAGCAGGGATTTTCTGGCGCTCGCCGATTTAATCAGAAAGGGCGGGCAGAACTGAAATTTAAACAGCTTAAAATAAAAACGGAACGCCGTGCTCGGCGTTCCGTTTAACTGTATTTTTCAATAATTTCCAGTGCGATTTCCTTTTTGGAAATGCAGCGGTCCATCGCTTCCTTTTCAAGATAGCGGTGCGCTTCGGGTTCAAGCAGCTCCTCGTTGCTGATAAGCAGCCATTTTGCCTTGTTAACAAGGCGGATTTCCTCCATTTTATCCTCCATTTTGGTGGATTTCTTTTCGGTTTTCAGCAGCCTGATTTTTGCCGCAGCCATCCAGCGAAGCGCCGTTTCCATTGCCTGATGGCTCATCGGCTTCGGCAGGGTGAAAACGCCGTAGGAGCAAACCTTATCGTAAACGTCGGCGTGAATTTCGTTAGGCGATAAAATGAGAACGAGCGATTTTTTACTGCTGCAATCAATTGCAAAGCGCACTCCCAAATCATCGTTCAGCGGCGCATTGATAACGATGAAATCAAAATCCCTTTCCGCTGCGGCACGCTTTGCAGAGCCTATGCTGCCTGCGTAAATAATCGGCTGGCAACCGAATTTCGGGAGCATTGCCGCCATTGCGCTTTTGAAATTTTCGGCAGAGGATACCACAAGCACGCTGAACGCCTGCTCTTTTAGCGACATTTTGCTCCCTCCTTTTTAAAAAATCATTAAACCTATTAGCCTTCCCCCCTCAGGAGAAGGCGGCAGCCGTAAGGCTGACGGCTGAGGGGATTACCCCTTAATCAGAGCTTATGCAGTAAAGCTCAAAAATTTTCTCGGGAATATGCTGCCTGATGAATTCGCTCTGCGCCGCCGCCTTTGCTTCCTCAAGGGATTGGGGCAGCATTCTGAATTTTGAAAGCGTTTCATCGTCCGCGGTATATAAATTGAAATCAGCCACGTAGGGCAAATCAACTTTGTTTTTAATACCGTAAAGCCCCGAATAAATCATTAATGCAAACGCAATGTACGGGTTAACCGACGGGTCTGCGCTTCTTAATTCGGCACGCTTATATTGCCCGACTGCGGCGGGAATTCGCACGAGCTGCGAACGGTTTTCGCTGGACCATGAAACGTAGCGCGGCGCCTTGTTGTTGCCGAGGCGTGCGTAGGATTTTTCCGTCGGGTTAAGAAACGCCGTCATATCCACTGCCTTGTCAAGCACGCCCGCAATGGCGTAAGCCATAATGCTATTCTCTCCGCTGTCTGATTTAACGGAGAAATTGATATGAAAGCCGTTGCCGGGCTTATCGTCAAGCGGCTTCGGCGAGAAATCGGCAAAAAGCCCGTTTCTGTAAGCAACGGTGTTAACGACCGTCTGCAGGGTCATAACGTTGTCCGCAGCGGTAAGCGCGTCCGAATAGCGGAAATCAATTTCATTCTGCCCCGGTCCCTCCTCGTGGTGGGAGCTTTCGGGATTAATTCCCATCTGCTCAAGCGTGAGGCAGATTTCGCGGCGGATGTTTTCGCCCCTGTCAAACGGAGCTAAATCCATATATCCCGCCTTGTCGTAGGGGATTTTCGTCGGCTCGTTATTCTCGTTAAGCTTGAAGAGATAAAATTCCTGCTCCGCGCCGAAATAAAAGCGGTAGCCCGCGTCCTCGGCGTCCTTAACGGCGTTTTTAAGCAGCGTTCTCGTGTCGCACTCAAAGGGTCTGCCGTCGGGATAGGTAATGCTGCAGAACATTCTGACAACCTTGCCCTGTTCCGGTCTCCACGGGAGTATCATTAAGGTATCGGCATCCGGATGCAAAAGCAAATCGGAATGCACCTCGCCGCCGAAGCCCGCAATTGCAGAGCCGTCCAGCGCAATGCCGTAGCCGAAGGCGCGCTCCAATTCATCAGCCATAATGGATATATTTTTCTGCCTGCCCCAAACGTCGCAAAACGCAAGGCGCACGAACTTAACGTCCTCCTCAATAGCAAACTGAATAACGTCGTCCTTTGTATATTTCATATCAAAACCACCCTTTGCAGTTCAATAAAATCATATTAAAATAAAATGCGCCCATTATATGCAAAATTATGCATAAAATGAACGCCTTTGCTCATAAAATAATATATAATACGGAAAACGCTATGTCAAGAAAAAATTTCAAAAAAGGCTTGACAACTGCATTTTGATAGTGTAGTATTATTGCGTAAAGGCAACGGGGTCTTTGAGCATACGCTCAAGGACTCCGCTTTTTTAATTTCATAAATCAAGGCAAAGGCGTCTTTATTGTATTTTTATACACTAAAGAAGCCTCTTTTTTTATGCCGAAAGGAAGGGTTTTTGTTATGTCTTATGTAGACGAAGTAATGGAATTTTTAAAAAGGCGCGACGGCAATGAGCCTGAATTCTTACAGGCTGTTGAGGAGGTATTTGATTCTCTTCGCCCCGTTATTGAGGCAAATGAGGATAGATACAGAAAGCTTGCGCTGCTTGAAAGACTTGTTGAGCCGGAAAGAATTTTCCGTTTCCGCGTGCCGTGGATTGACGATAACGGTCAGGTTCACGTAAACAGGGGCTACCGCGTTCAGTTCAACTCCGCAATCGGTCCGTATAAGGGCGGCTTAAGACTTCATCCGAGCGTTAATCTCGGCGTTATTAAATTCCTCGGCTTTGAGCAGATTTTCAAAAACTCCTTAACCGGTCTGCCCATCGGCGGCGGTAAGGGCGGCTCGGACTTTAACCCCAAGGGCAAGAGTGACCGCGAAATTATGATGTTCTGCCAGAGCTTTATGACCGAGCTTTGCAAGGTTATCGGTGAAAATACGGACGTTCCTGCCGGCGATATCGGCACGGGCGCAAGGGAAATCGGTTATCTTTTCGGTCAATATAAAAGAATTCAGAAGAGATATGAGGGCGTGCTTACGGGTAAGGGTCTTTCCTACGGCGGCTCTCTCACAAGAACTGAGGCAACGGGCTATGGCCTTCTTTATATCACAGAGGAAATGCTTAAGTGCCACGGCCAGGATATGGCGGGCAAAACCGTCGTTGTTTCCGGCTCGGGTAACGTTGCAATTTATGCAGTTGAAAAGGCTGAGCAGCTCGGCGCAAAGGTTGTAACGGTTTCAGATTCAACGGGCTGGATTTATGACCCGGAGGGCATTGACGTTGAGCTTCTTAAGGATATCAAAGAGGTTAAGCGTGCAAGGCTTACGGAATATGCTGCGGCAAGACCCTCGGCAGAATATCACGAGGGCAGAGGCGTATGGCAGATTAAATGCGATATCGCGCTTCCCTGCGCAACTCAGAATGAGCTTCATCTTGAGGACGCTAAGCAGCTCGTTGCAAACGGCGTTATCGCAGTTGCTGAGGGCGCAAATATGCCCACGACGAGAGAGGCAACCGAATATCTTCAGGAAAACGACGTTTTCTTCCTTCCCGGCAAGGCTGCAAACGCAGGCGGCGTAGCAACCTCTGCGCTTGAAATGAGCCAGAACTCAGAGCGTGTTTACTGGTCCTTTGAAAAGGTTGACCATAAGCTTCAGGATATTATGGTTAATATTTATCATAATATTGACGAGGCTTCAAAGAAATACGGTCTTGAGGGCAATTACGTTGCAGGCGCAAACATTGCGGGCTTTGAAAAGGTTGCGGATGCAATGATCGCTCAGGGCGTGGTTTAATAATTCGGAATGCGGAATTAGGAATTAAAGAAAAAATAACAAACTATTTTAATATATTCTCTGCACCTATAACAAACTTCAACATATAGGCAAAAGCGTTCTTTCGTCGCTTCTCACGGCAAAGGGCGCTTTTGACTTTTTAAATGAAAAGTCAGAGGTGATAAGAAATGACTAAATACATATTCGTAACGGGCGGCGTAGTTTCAGGTCTCGGCAAGGGCATAACCGCCGCGTCTCTCGGCAGACTGTTAAAATCAAGGGGGCTTAAGGTTGCAGCCCAGAAGCTGGATCCGTATATTAACGTTGACCCCGGCACAATGAGCCCTTTCCAGCACGGCGAGGTTTATGTCACCGAGGACGGCGCGGAAACCGACCTTGACCTCGGGCATTACGAGCGCTTTATTGATGAAAATTTAAATAAGTACTCAAACCTTACCACCGGCAAGGTTTACTGGAACGTGCTGAATAAGGAGCGCCGCGGCGAATACCTCGGCTCAACGGTTCAGGTTATTCCGCACATCACGAATGAGATTAAGGAATTCGTTTATTCCGTCGGCAAAAAAACGAATGCAGACGTAGTTATAACCGAAATCGGCGGCACCATCGGCGATATTGAAAGCCAGCCGTTTATTGAGGCAGTGCGCCAGATTTCGCTTGAGGTCGGCAGGGAAAACAGTCTGTTTATCCACGTCTGCCTCGTTCCGTTTTTAAGCGGCTCCGATGAGCATAAAACCAAGCCCACCCAGCATTCCGTTAAGGAGCTGCAGGGTATGGGCGTTAATCCGAATATCATCGTGCTTCGCTGCGATAAGCCGCTGGAGGAATCAATTTTCCATAAGATTTCTCTTTTCTGCAACGTTAAGCCGGATTGCGTTATTGAAAACATCACGCTGCCGAATTTATATGAGGCGCCGCTTATGCTTGAAAAGGCAAGCTTTTCCGAAATCGTTTGCAGGGAATTGGGCATAGACGCGCCCGAACCCGATTTAAAGGAATGGACTGCGCTCGTAGAAAAAATCAAGGCGGAGCGCAAGGAGGTTAATATCGGGCTCGTCGGCAAATACGTTGAGCTGCACGATGCGTATCTGTCCGTTGCGGAGGCGCTGCGCCATGCGGGCTATTATCACGATGCAAAGGTTAAAATAAGCTGGATTGATTCGGAAACCGTAACGGATGAAAACGCCCCCGAAAGCCTTGCGGGGCTGGATGGAATTATCGTTCCGGGCGGCTTCGGCAGCAGGGGAATTGAGGGTATGATTGCCTCTGCAAAATATGCAAGGGAAAATGAAATTCCGTATTTCGGCATTTGCCTCGGAATGCAGATTGCGGTTATTGAATATTCAAGAAACGTTGCAGGGCTCAGAGATGCAAATTCGGGCGAGTTTGACGAGCAGTGCAGGCATAAGGTTATTGATTTTATGCCCGGCCAGTATGAGGATATTGATAAGGGCGGCACGCTGCGCCTCGGCGCATATCCCTGCGTTTTGCAAAAGGGCACGGTTATCCGTTCGCTTTACGGCAAAAAGAGCATCAGCGAGCGCCACCGCCACCGTTATGAATTTAATAATGCTTACAAGGAGCTGCTGCAGGCAAACGGCTTAACCCTCGGCGGTCTTTCGCCCGATGAAAGGCTCGTTGAAACCGTTGAGCTTTCGGACAGGGATTTTTATATCGGCGTGCAGTATCACCCCGAATTCAAGAGCAGGCCGAATAAGCCGCACCCACTGTTTGTGGGCTTTATAGGCGCGGCGCTCAGGCAGGAAGGCAAGGAATAAATTATGCTTACTCCCAATATGAATTATGCTCAATTAAAGGCATCATATTTGTTTCGAAATATTGCAAAGAAAACGGCTGCTTATCTCGAGGAGCACCCCTCGGAGCATTTGCTTAGGCTCGGTATAGGCGACGTGTCTCTGCCCCTTTGCAATGCTGTAACGGATGCGCTTCACGGTGCAGTAAACGATATGTCCGCAAAGGAAAGCTTTCAGGGCTACGTTGACGAATGCGGCACGGCTTTTCTGAGAGAGGCGATTGCCAAGCATTATGAAAAAAGAGGCGTTTCTTTAGGCACGGATGAGGTTTTCGTTTCAAGCGGCGCGAGCGACGAGCTCGGCGATATTCAGGATTTGTTTGATAAAAGCAGCAGCGCAATGGTTATTGAGCCTGCTTATCCCGCTTATGTTGATGCAAATATCATCGCGGGGCGCAAAATCGTTCATTATCACGCAAGTGAAGCAGATGGCTTTGCTCCTTATCCCGATGAAAAGCTGAGGGCTGATATCATTTATATCTGCTCGCCCAATAATCCCACGGGCGCAGTTTTCACAAAGGATAAGCTGAAGGCGTGGGTTGATTACGCAAATAAAAACGGCAGCGTTATTCTTTTTGACGCGGCTTACGAGGCGTTTATTGAGGATGAGGAAATCCCGCATAGCATTTTTGAAATTGAAGGCGCAAGAAGCTGCGCCATTGAAATCTGCTCGCTCTCCAAAACGGCGGGCTTCACGGGCACCAGACTCGGCTACACGGTCATTCCGAAAGCGCTTGAAAGAAACGGAATGAACCTTAATGCTATGTGGGTTCGCAACCGCACCACGAAAACGAACGGCGTTTCCTATATTATCCAAAGGGGCGCAGCAGCCGTGTTTACCGACGAGGGGCAAAGGCAGATATATGAAAACATCGGTGCTTATAAAAACAACGCAAGGGTTCTGATGAAGGCGTTTGATGAAATCGGCTTGTGGTATTGCGGTGGCAAAAACGCTCCGTATCTCTGGGTTAAATGTCCAAACGGTATGACGAGCTGGGAATTTTTTGATTTCCTGCTTGAAAGGCTGCAGATTGTCGGCACGCCCGGAGCAGGCTTCGGCGAAAACGGCGACGGATATTTTCGCTTCACCACCTTCGGTGACGCTCAGGATACCATAACCGCAGCGCAGAAAATGATTGAGCTTCTGAAATAACAGCACCTTGAAACCTTAATTTTATTGTGCTATACTATGCATACAATACTGATTAAGGAGAGCAAAATGAAAAAGATAGTTGCTTTTGCATTGGCTGTAATAATGATAATCGGCTGCGCGTTTGCGCTTTCCTCCTGCTCAAAGGGCGGGAATAATACTAAGGGCGCAGAAAACACCACTGCCGAGCAAACCACGTCCGCTGAGCCCAAGGAGGCAAAAATCAGCAGCAGTGAAATTTACGTAACTTATGATACCTCAATTTTCAATTATGACGAGGATTTGACGGAGCTTTTCAGCAAGGACGGCACGGCGTATATTTACGCCAAGGGGCTTGATGAAAGCAATCTTTCCGCGCGCGGAGAAAGCTTTGATGCGCTTCAGAATAACGAGAAGCTCAAGAGCGTGTATTACAGCGAAATGCAGGTTGGCGATAACACGGCAAAAACCGCAACTTATACGGACGGCAAAAGCTTCTATAAGCGCTATTTTATAGAGCTTGCTTCACCGTCGGGCACGCTGCTCGGCGTTGAAATTCAGGCGTGCCTCGGCGTTGATAAAAGCACTGAATATGATATCGACGACGTCGTTTCAACCTTGGTTGTTAAATAAATAATTAAAACAGGGAGCACATCAGTGAACAAGTCCGTAAAAAGTAGACAATAGAAAAAACAGACCCCCTATGGTAGAATGGAAAAGACTATCATAGGGGGAATTTTTTATGGCAAGGAAATATAGAAATATCAGTAGATATGAAAATGAAATCATCGAACTGTGGACTAACGGAAAGAGTTTAAGAGAAATTGGTGAACTTTTAGGATTCACATATAACGAGGTTCAAGACTTTAAAACAAGGTACAACAAAAGGCAACGGATGATTGCCGCAGGAGAAGCAATTCATAAGAAAGGCAGACCTTGCAAAAAGGAAGGCGAGTTACCGCCGTCAATTCAGCGTATTGATAAACTGGCACAAATGAGATATGTACTTGCAAGCAAGGATAGATACATTAAGCGATTAGAAATGGAAAATGAATTAATGCGGGATTTTCTCTCGCTCACAGAAAGGAAGTGAAGCCATCGGTAAAATATCAGGTAATATACAAACATAAAGACAAATACAGCATCAGTCAGATGTGTAAATTCTTTGGTGTATCACGAAGCGGATATTATGCATATATGAAGCGCAAGGATATACCGGACAAAGATTTACCTCTTGCCGCACAAATACGCCAATGTCAGTCTGAGAACAAGCAAACATACGGTTATCGCAGAGTGCAGATATGGCTTGAAAGACAAGGAATATACCGTAATCCCAAGACGGTACTGCGTGTCATGCAAAAGTACAATCTGCTATCAGTAGTGCGCAGAAAGAAATACAAATATGTGTCGGAACACTTGCACAAATATCCCAATTTACTTAACAGAGAATTTGCTGCTGACAGACCAAATCAAAAGTGGGTAACGGATATTTCATACATACCGACTGACGAGTGTATGTGTTATCTGTCAGTTATCAGAGATTTGTATGATAACAGCATTGTTGCCTATCATACGTCAAAAGATATGACGGTTAAACTCGTTCTTGATACGATTCACAAAGCCATGCAAAAGGAAAAGGTCACTGCCGAGCTGCAACTCCACAGTGACCAAGGTGCACAGTATGTCTCACACGAATACTTTGTGCTAACTCAATCTTACGGCATTACGCCGTCAATGTCAAGACGCGGAAATCCATATGACAATGCTTTAGCAGAAAACTTTTTCTCAATTCTGAAAACGGAATGTATCCACCGCGTCAAGCTGCGCAGCTATGAGGAGGCGCGCCTCCTCATAGCTGAATACATCCATTTTTACAACAATTACAGAATCCAATACAAAACAAAACTGACACCCTTGGAACAAAGATGTCAGTTTGTTGCTTAAATCTTAATATTCTACCTTAGTAGTCTGTTTTTGTGCTGTCTGCACAATATGGGGCAGTTCACAGTGCTCCCTGTTTTGTTTCGTTGACGAAACAAAACAAAAATGATAATATAATTTTGCTTTATATATTTGATTCGATCTGTTATAATATACACAACTGAAAAACTTCCGAATAACAGTTTTATCTGAAAGAAGGAAACTATGGATTTATCATTTGTCTATTTCTGGGAGCAGTTGACGGCAAACCCGCTTCTGATGCTTGCAGTCGGCCTTACGCTCGGCGTCATTTTCGTCAATGGGTGGACTGATTGCCCCAATGCAATCGCAACCTGCGTAACAACCCGGTGTATGGAAGCGCGGCCTGCAATTTTTATGTCAGCGTGTTTCAATTTTCTCGGCGTGTTCATTATGAGCACGTTCAATGCAACTGTGGCGCAAACAATCGCCAATATGGTTGATTTCGGAGAGAATTCGCATGATGCCATTGTGGCACTTTCTGCGGCATTGCTGGCAATCGTAATCTGGGCGGTGCTTGCGTGGTATTTCGGGATACCGACCAGCGAAAGCCACGCGCTTATCGCAGGCCTGACCGGTGCGGCTATTGCAATGCACGGCGGAGTTGACGGCGTGAACGGTCACGAATGGATTAAAGTTATTTACGGCCTTGTTATCTCGGTTGTGCTCGGTTTTATTCTCGGATATATAGTCTGCAAGCTGGTGACTGTCATATTCTTTAATGTTGACCGCCGAAAAACAGAGGGCATCTTCCGTTACGGTCAGATTGGCGCAGCCTGTGCAATGAGCTTTATGCACGGCGCGCAAGATGGGCAGAAGTTTATGGGCGTCATCCTGATGTGCCTCCTGCTTACAAACGGCGGCGGTGAAGGCGGCGCAGTAAAAATGCCGGTGTGGATTATGCTGCTTTGTTCCGTTATTATGTCAATCGGAACGGCAATCGGCGGCAAGAAGATAATCAAATCCATCGGTATGGATATGGTTAAATTGGAAAAATACCAAGGCTTTTCTGCAGATATGGGCGCTTCAATAGCGCTGCTCATCAGCTCGCTTTTCGGAATTCCGGTTTCAACAACGCACGCAAAAACAACTGCAATTATGGGCGTCGGCGCAGTTAAACGTCTTTCTGCGGTGAATCTCGGCGTTGTAAAGAATCTTATGCTGACTTGGATTTTAACTTTCCCGGGCTGCGGGCTTATCGGATATATCACAACAAAGATTTTTATAGCGATTTTCTAATCTGGAGGACATTATGGCAAACAAGAAAAACGATTATTATTGGAACAACTATATTTCGGCTGCTGATACTGCCTGCCGTGCCGCGGATTATCTGCTTGAATGTCTGCGGGAGTTTGATATTGAAAAGATAAACGAAATGCTGCCCAAAATGCAGGAATTTGAGCATAAGGGCGATTCAATTCGTCACGAAATGATGGAAGCGCTAGGCAAATCTTTCGTTACGCCGATTGATCGCGAAGATATGGCTGAGCTTTGCCAGAGGCTCGATCACGTTATCGACAGTATTGAGGAAGTTCTGCAGACGATTTATATCAACAATGTTGCAAATATTACCGACGAGGCTATCGGCTTTGCAGAGAAAATCTGCATCTGCACCGAAAAAATGAAAGCGATGCTGACGGAGCTTCCGAATTTCAAAAAATCCGAGCAGCTTCAGCAGCTCACCATTGATGTAAATACTGCCGAGGAAGAATGCGATGCGCTGTATTTCCGGGCTGCTTACAATTGCCGTAAAAACTGGGACGGAAAGAATCCGTTTGATGTTATTGCGTGGCGAGAGATTTATTCGGCGCTTGAAGAATGTGCCGATGCCGCCGAGGATGTTGCAGACACGGTTGAAGCAGTGGTTATGAAAAACACCTGATAAGATTTACTGTTTGAATAAAACAAAGGCAGCGCATCGAGCGCTGCCTTTGTTCGGACTTTCTGCTTGTTATTGAACAGTCCACCGGACTGTTCTCCCAAATTTTTGCAGCCTGCGGCATAAAAATTTGGAACCTCGCTTCAAGCCCTATCTTCAAAAGATTAAAACAGGGAGCACATCAGTGCTCCCTGTTTTAATGGTCGAGGTGACAGGACTTGAACCTGCGGCATCCTGCTCCCAAAGCAGGCACTCTAGCCAAACTGAGTTACACCTCGGAGTATTTAGTT
>CAJOJV010000037.1 GCA_905234995.1 uncultured Eubacterium sp.
AGTAGTTCAGGCGCTATGGTAACCGGTTGGGTTAAATCAGGCGGCAAATGGTACTTTATGAGCAGCAGCGGCGCAATGGTAACAGGCTGGGTTAAGAGCAGCGGCAAGTGGTACTATATGGATTCCTCCGGCGCAATGCTTGCAAATACCTCAAAGAAAATCGGCAGCAAAACCTATAAATTCAATGCTTCAGGAGTTTGCACAAATCCGTAATAAAATCGGAGCGTAGCGACCCGAAACTCGCCGCAGGCGAATTTCACTGCACGAAGCGCAATTTCGCTTTTGCGAAGCAAAAATTTCTCAAATCCGCAAGGATTTATTTCACTAAAAAAGAGAGGCAAGAGCCTCTCTTTTTTATTCCATTTGCCTTCCCAAAAACGCCGCCGCAACCTGCACGAGCTTGATTTCCGTTTCCGTGGGCAGGGCGCCGTTTTCATCCTCAATCATTGCAACCGCGCCCGAAACATCGCCGCCGTAAACAATCGGGTAAACAACATTTGCCTTGCGCTCAAAGCCCTCAATGGCATTCATTGGCGGCACCTTATCAGTTGCAATATGGATTTTCCTGTTTTCCATAAGCTCCTCCAGATTTTTGGAAACGCGCCTTTCAAGAATTTCGCGCTTGCTGATGCCCGAGGCGGCAATCACGTGGTCGTTATCCATAATTGCAATCGGTATGCCGCCGTTTTTGTGCAGCACCTCAGCGTACTGATTTGCAAAGCTTGAAAGCTCGCCTATCGGCGAATACTTTTTAAAGATAACCTCTCCCTGCGCGTCCGTAAAAATTTCCAGAGGGTCGCCCTCACGGATGCGGAAGGAACGGCGGATTTCCTTTGGAATAACGATTCTGCCCAAATCATCAATTCTTCGAACAATACCTGTTGCTTTCATATATATCTCCCTTTTTCGGAGGGCGCAAATGCCCTTCCCTGCAATTTTTTGGTTTGGTTTCTGTTATATTTTGCACATATTAAGGAAGCATATACCAAGAAAGCCGCTTTGTTTATTGGAAATTTTTGCACGGCTTTGCCTGCAAAACTTGACAACGGGGCAAATTAAATATATATTAGAATAAGTATATCTAATTATACCAAAACTAAAGGACTATGGCGGGTGGCCGCCGCAAACTTGTTTATGAAAAAGCACGAATTTATAAAAACGGATGCAGTTGTTGTCGGCAGCGGAATTGCCGGGCTTTTTGCCGCGCTCTGCCTGCCGAGGGATATGGATATTCTTCTTATCACCAAGGAGAATTTGAAGGAATGCGATTCCTATCTTGCGCAGGGCGGAATCTGCGTTTTGCCCGATATGAGCGATTTTGCCTGCTATTTTGAGGACACGATGAAGGCGGGGCATTATGAAAATGACCCCGAAAGCGTTAAGGTTATGATTGAGGAATCGCAGGACGTTATCAATACGCTCATTCACCTCGGCACTAAGTTTGACACGGGCGAAAGCGGCGAATACGATTACACGCGCGAGGGCGCGCACAGGCGCAACCGCATTCTGCACCACAAGGATGAAACGGGCAAGGAGATAACCGAGGCACTATTGCGAATTGCAATTATGCGCAAAAACATCACCTTTATCACCCGCACGACGATGATTGACCTTATTGAAAAGGACAACACCTGCTACGGCATCGTTTGCGAGGATGAATTCGGCGAGCGCGGCGTTATTCTTGCGCGCGACGTTATTCTTGCAACGGGCGGTATCGGCGGGCTTTTCAAAAATTCCACCAATTTTCCCCACATCACGGGCGACGCCTTTGCGCTTGCGCTTAAGCACAATATTGAGCTGCAGGATATTAACTATATTCAGATTCACCCTACCACGCTTTACAGCAAAAAGAAGGGCAGACGCTTTCTTATCAGCGAAAGCGTTCGCGGCGAGGGCGCAATTCTGCTTAACGAAAACGGCGAGCGCTTTACAGACGAGCTTCAGCCGCGCGACGTTGTTACCGAAGCAATCTGCAAGGAAATGGAAAAATTCGGCACGGACCACGTTTATTTAACCCTGCCGAATATGACGAGCGAGGAGGCTGCCGAGCGTTTCCCGAACATCTTTGAGGCTTGCAGGGAGGAGGGCTACGACCTGACTAAGGACAGAGTGCCCGTTACTCCCGGCCAGCATTATATGATGGGCGGAGTTAAAACCGACATCAACGGCAAAACCTCTATGGAACACCTTTACGCTGCCGGCGAGGCTGCCTGCACGGGCGTGCACGGCAAGAACAGGCTTGCATCCAACAGCCTGCTTGAAAGCCTTGTTTTCTCCAAACGCGCTGCATACCTGATTGAAAACGATAAATCGGAAAAAGAGGATTATAAGCCGGAGCTTAACCTTGACGATTATCCTCCGAAGCAGGAGCGCGAAAAGGAATTCCGCAACCTGATTATGGGCGAGATTGAAAGAAAGGACAAAGCCTTTTATGATAAATGGTGTAACAATGAAAATTAATGTTGATGATTATATTATCAACACCTTAAAAGAGGATATCACAAGCGAGGACGTTTCCACCAACGCCGTTATGCCCGAGGACAAACAGGGCAGGGCGGATTTAATCTGCAAGCAGGACGGCATTATCTGCGGGCTTGATATTTTCACCCGAACGTTCAAGCTGCTTGACGAAAGCTCCCATTTTGAAACCGAGGTTAAGGACGGCGATTTCGTTAAAAAAGGTCAGCTAATCGGCGTTATTTACGGCGATATAAAGGCGCTGCTTTCGGGCGAGCGCACCGCGCTGAACTATCTGCAGAGAATGAGCGGCATTGCCACCATCACAAAGGATTACTGCTCTGCGCTTGAGGGATACAAAACCACCCTGCTTGACACGCGCAAGACCACGCCGAATATGCGCCCGTTTGAGAAATACGCAGTAACCGTCGGCGGAGCAACGAACCACCGCTATAATCTTTCCGACGGCGTGCTGCTTAAGGACAACCACATCGGCGCTGCAGGCTCAATCACAAAGGCTGTTGCAATGGCAAAGGCTTATGCGCCGTTCGTCAGAAAAATTGAGGTTGAAACCGAAACCTTTGAGCAGGTTGAGGAAGCGGTTGCCGCAGGCGCGGACATTATTATGCTTGACAATATGAGCAACGAGCTGATGAAGAAATGCGTTGATTTCATTGCAGGCAGAGCGCAGACGGAATGCAGCGGCAACGTTACGAAGGAAAGGCTTAAGGAAATTGCCGAAGTCGGAGTTGATTTCGTTTCCTGCGGAGCACTCACCCACTCCGCTCCGATTATGGATTTGAGCCTTAAAAACTTAAAACCGATTGAATAAAAAAAAAGAACCTTGCACAGCCGTGTAAGGTCCTTTTTTTTACGTTATACAAATTCAACGTCGTTCGAAATGAGGTGGCAATACATCGTTTCGCCCTCATAATAGGTTTGGAATTCACCCGTTACGGTAACCTCTGTGCCCTGCGGGGGATAATCGGCAGCATCGTGCCCTTCCCACACAAATTCCATTCCCTGCTGGCAGCAAGCCGTTGCATCGGAAATGATGATTGAATAATAGGTAAGCCCCGTATCGCTTGCATTGAGGATTGAAAGCGGGCCTTTCATTTTGATGATTTTGCCGACGTAGGTTTCAGGCTTCGTCATCATATTATAAACTTCCGAATAAACCATCGTGCTGCTGAGCGAGGTTAAATCCACGTCGATTGAGGCAGGGGTGGCAGTCGTCGTTTCCTCCTTGCCCGAACCGCCCGAGCAGCCCGTTAACGCAAGCACAATGCACAACGCAAGGCAAAGCGCTGCAAAAAGCTTTTTACACATTTGAAAATCAATCTCCAATTATTTTTTTATTGAGCCTATAAGCCAGAAAATTAAGAAGCCCGCAATATCAACGGCAACAATCGTTGAGCCGACGGGGGTGCTTGCCAGAATTGATACAAGAATTCCGAGCACGGAGCACACGACCGAGAAAACGGCGGAGCAAATCGTTACCGCACGGAAGTTTTTGAACACGCGCATTGCGGAAAGCGCGGGGAAAATAACCAGCGCTGATATGAGCAGCGAGCCCACGAGATTCATCGCAAGCACGATGATTATCGCAATGATAACCGCAATAAGCAAATTATAGGCGGAAGCCCTTACGCCCGTTGCCTTTGCAAAGCCCTCATCAAAGGTGACCGCAAAAATCTTGTTGTAAAACAAAATGAATACGACAACCACGATAACCGAAAGAATTACGCAAAGCCAAACGTCAAAAAGGCTGAGCGTTAATATTGAGGTGGAGCCGAAAAGCGTTGAGCACACGTCGCCCGAAATATTTGACGAGGAGGAGAAAAGATTCATCAGCATATAACCGACGGCAAGGGAGCCGACGGAAATCATTGCTATTGAAGCATCGCCCTTGATTTTGCGCTTTTCCCCACCCATCAGAAGCAGAATTGCGCTGATAACCGTTATCGGCAGGATAACGAGCATATTATTGGTTATTTTCAAAACGGCGGCAATCGCCATTGCGCCGAAGGCAACGTGGGAAAGCCCGTCGCCGATAAAGGAAAACCTTTTAAGCACGAGCGTTACGCCGAGAAGCGAGGAGCAGAGCGCAATCAGCACGCCCGCAATGAGCGCATAACGCACGAACGGGAATTCAAAATAATGAGCAAGCGTTTCAAAAAACTGCATTATGCCTCACCTCCGTTTTCCGAAAGAAACATATTGCTTTTGCTGCTTTCAAGATATTCGGCCTTCGTGCCGAAGAAAACGCTGCTGTGGTCAATGTGCAGAATATGGCTTGCATACTGCAGCGCAGCGTGAACGTCGTGCGAAACCATAATTACGGTTATGCCCTGCTTATTGAGGCTTTCAATAAGCTGATACATTTCAGCCGTAACCTTGGGGTCAAGCCCCGAAACGGGCTCGTCAAGCAGAAGCATTTTTGAGGTTGCGCAAAGTGCCCTTGCAAGCAGCACTCTCTGCTGCTGGCCGCCCGAAAGCTCGCGATAGCAGCGCTTCGTTAAAGCCTCAATGCCCATCAGCCTGATGTTTTCCATAGCCCTTTCCTTATCCTCTTTTGAATAGAAAAAGCCCTTTGATTTATTAAGGCAGCCCGAAAGCACGATTTCCCAGACCGAAGCGGGGAAATCCCTCTGCACGAGAGTTTGCTGAGGCAGATAGCCGATTTCGGTCTGCTTCAAGCCGTCTGAAAATTCGATTTCACCGCTTATCGGGGACTGCAGACCCAAAATCGTTTTCATCAGGGTCGTTTTTCCCGAGCCGTTTTCGCCGACTATGCAGAGATAATCGCCGCTGTTAACCTCAAAGCTCAGCCCCGTAAGCACTGCCTTGGAATCATAGCCAAGGCTTAAATTTTTTCCGATTAATAAAGCCATTTTATTTCTCCGAAGGGCAGGCGGCTTTTGCCGCCCGCCCGTGTTTTTATTTTATGCTATACCCTGCGCAAGCACGTCAAGATTCTTTTGCATTATTGAAAGATAGGTTACGCCGTTTGCAACATCCTGAGAGGTTGTTGCCTGCATCGAATCAAGCACCAGAATCTGCTGATTCTTTTCGGCAGTGTTGCTTACAATCGTTTCGGCAATATCGTGCTGAGTGCCCTCAATTGCAAATACGGCAGGAAGCGAAAGCTCATCCACCTTGCCTGCAAGGAAGGAAATCGTTTCAAAGCTTGCCTCGGTTTCAGCAGAGCAGCCGATGAAGGCGGCATAGTAATTAAGCCCGTAATCCTCCGTCAGATATCTGAACGGGAAGCGGTCGCCGAAAACGACCGTGTTATATGTTGCGCCCTCAATAACCGTTGTATAATCATCATCAAGCGCTGAAAGCTGGTCGGAATAGCTGCTTGCGTTTTCAGAATAAGCAAGTGCATTTTCGGGATCGGCTTCGCCGAGCTCAACGGCAATTTTGCTTATGAAAAGCTGAGCATTTTTGAGTGAAAGCCAAACGTGCTCGTCGTATTCGGGACCCTCTTCGGCTTCCTCGGCTTTTTCCTCTTCCTCAGCCTGCATACCCTCAACGAGCTCCTCTTCCTTAGCAAGAGAGCCGAGCACTTCCATCAGGTTAATAACTCTCATATCCTGATTCTTTGCCTTTGAAAGCACGTCGGCAACCCATGCATCGGACTCACCGCCGACGTAGATGAACAAATCACAGCCGGAAACCTTAACGATATCCTGCACGGTTGGCTGATAATTGTGCAGATCAACGCCGTTATCAAGCAGCAGGGTTACGTCCGCAGCTTCAGCCTTATCGCCGAGCACCTGCATCACCCAATCGTATTCGGGAAATATTGTGCAGACAATGCTGAGCTTATCCGAATCGCTGCCGGAGCCGCCTGAGCAGGCAGTAAAAGCGCCGCAAACGAGAATGAGGCACAGCGCAATTGAAATAATCTTTTTAAATTTAATCCTTTTCATAAATAAACCTCCTGAAATTAATATCCGCTTTATGCAGATGTTAATTCAGCATTTTAACCTTAAGGCTTATCGGAGTTTGGGAAAAGCCTTCCCCCACTCCGCCTGTTATCACTTTTTCAAACGCAAACCAAAACGCCGCAGCCGCGCATATCAGCGATGCCGAAAACAGGAAATTGAAATTATGCAGGCAAAGCTGCACCTGCTCGCATATCCGGCAATCCTCGCCGTTACAATCATGGCTTGCATAAGCAACAACGAACACGGCGGAAAACAGCAGCGCAAAAACGATTAATAACGCCGCCGCACGGCGCAGGCACCTGAGCGCCCAAACACCTTTAAATTTGTTCATATATTCACCTTTTTATGATATTTTACAATTTTTACGTATAATTATTGTTAGTTTAGCACAAAGAATACCGTTTGTCAAATGAGGCAAAACAAAACTTAAAAATAAAAAAAACGGGACGGCGCAAATACCGTCCCAAATAACTAATTATTTAGTTATTAAACTTGGCGTGATTATGCCCTTATCAGAGCTCAACCTTGCCGTTGTCCTTATCGTTGATAACGTAGTATACTGCGTTATCCTCAGCCTTAACATAAAGCTTGATGGACTTGATTGCAGAAGCCTTCTTGCCTGAAGCAACGTAAGCCTTCTCAACAGCGTCGTAAATATCGTCAGTGTTAACCTGCTTGCCTGCGAACTCGAAATAGAATTCCTTTGTTGCGAGCTTCTGAGCAGTCTTCTTAACGCTCTTCTTAGCAGTTGTTGCAGCAGCCTTAACTTCCTTCTCTGCCTTCTCTGCGTTCTTCTTTGCGGTTGCAGCAGCAGCCTTTACTTCCTTTTCAGCCTTCTCTGCATTCTTCTTTGCAGTTGCAGCGGCAGCCTTTACTTCCTTTTCTGCCTTCTCAGCAGTCTTCTTTGCAGCAGCCTTTGTTTCCTCAGCCTTTGCAGTTGCCTTTGCCTTTGTTGCTTCTGCCTTTGCAGTAGCCTTTGCAGTAGCCTTTGCAGCGGTTTCCTTAACAGCTGCTTCTGCCTTCTTAGCAGTTTCTGTCTTCTTTGTTGCCATAGTTAAACATCCTTTCGTAAAATAATATATGAAACTATTGCTTAAAAAGTATTATAAAGCCCCTAAGCTTTACACATAGATAATATGCCTATTGCATTTACAAGTCAATAAATTAGTAAAATAATCTACTTTTCGTTGGCAATTGCAATTCTTCAAATGAACGCTTTTGTATAGTTTGCACAATTTTTAAGTGTGATTTTGCATATAAAAAGGACAGCTGCTGCTGTCCTTAATCTATGATTTTTTCTGCTTTTTCGCCCTTATTTTGTTCTCTATTGCGGCAAACGCAGGCTCAATATGAAGCAGCCTGAACAGAAGCACGCGAAGCGCCTCCAGCGCAGTGCACACAAGATAAATGGACAGAACAGAAAGAGCTATCATCCCAAGCATTTTTGACACGCGCATATCCGCATAATCCTTGAACAAATCCTTTAGCACGTATTTCCAGACGAAAGGATTTGTGTGAATTAAATATACGCCGAAGGTGTAAGGCGAAAGCAGCTTAACGAACGCCTTGCCTGCCTTCGTTTTAACGTCAAGCTTTGCGAAGAACAGGAACAGGCAGAAGCTTGCGCCGAATACCGTTGCGGAAATATATGTAATAAGATTATCCTTAACAACCGGCCAATGATAAGTTTCCGCAAGGAATTTATATTCCGCCGAAATCAGGCTTAATGCAAGGAAGGAAAGCAGCATTGCAAAGGAATTGACAGATTTATCCAGCCCTGTTTTCTTAACTATTCCGCCGAGGATATAAAGCAGCGACAGCCAGATGAACGAATAGCCGCCCTTGGTTACCAGAACCTCGTTTTGCCATACCGTCTGCAGCAGTGAGAAAAAGATGAATATTGCCCAACCGAGCCCCTTGAGCTGCTTTTTGGTGAGCGAATTCAGCATTGCGTTGAAATACGGCGTGAAGAAAAACATTACGAAATATGCCGTGAAATACCAATACTGCCTTGTGTAGACGGGGAAGAACTGATTAAACCATGTGATAAACTTATCCTTCTGAGGAATCGTTCCCGCAAATATCGCAGCGCAGACGACGCAATAAAAAGCTACCTCAATCCAAAGCACTGCAACTTTATGATATTTTGTTTTTGAGTTGACGCCCACGTAACCGCTGATGAGCGCATAGCAGTTAACTGCGCCCATGCACGCAGCCTCTAAAATCCACGCGGCGCAATACTGGTGGGAGCCTGCGGGCGCATTATTAAGAATACCCCCCTGCAATAAAACGTGCAGGGTTACAATCATCAGCATTGAAACTATGCGAAGCAAATCAATGCCGAGCTTTCTTTCCTTTTTAGGCATACTTATTCTCCGTCATCATTCCGTGGATTTCCGTGGCGCTCAATCAGAGCGGAAAGCATCTTCTGGTGCTCTGCATTTGAAATCTCATATTTTAAAGTGGGCAGGATTGAAATTGCATAGCCGATTGCGGGCGGAATTGTGAAAATGAACCACATCGCCTTTGAATAGCTCATATAATCCGAGGCAAAGCTTGCGCCGCCCTGCAGAGCTTTATTCATTGCGTCAATATTAACGTCGGTATAGCCGACGGAGGCATAAACGTAAGCCGAAATTATTGAGGCAATGCCTGCGGAAAACTTCGTGATGAAGCTTTGACCGGAGAAGAAAATACCGTCAGGTCGATAGCCGTTATGATATTCCTCATAATCAATGCAATCCGAAATCATCATTGACTGGCAAACGTTAATCATACCGAAGCCCCAGCCCGAAATCAGAAGCAGAATTCCGTCAATAACAACCCATTTCATATCTGCAAGGGTGGTTGGCGCAATTTTGTAAATCACAAAAATCAGCGCATTCGGAATTGCCGTAAGCCCCGTTAAATTATACAGGGTTTTAACGTTGAATTTTTTCATCAGCATCGGGCTTGCCGCCATAGCCAGGAACTGCCCGACGAAATAACCGCCGCCGATGATAATAACTATTCTGAGCTTTTTCGGGTCAGTGAACGCCGTCATCATATCGCCGTCGCAATAATAATATGTAAACAGCGTGATAACGACAATCATCATAAGCTGCATCGGCGAACGCAGAATTCCGCTGATAAGAAGGCGCCTGAACGGAACGCATTTCCACATAAGCGCAAAGCTTTCCTTCATCGTTTTGGTTTCCTCGGAGATAGGCACGCGTTCCTTCGTGCCTAAGCCTGCAAGCTCAAACAGCGCGGAGGAAAGCAGAGTTGCGCCGATTGCAACGATTATGAAGCCCTTCTGCGCATTAGTGTCCGCCCCGAGCATTCTGTTAACCGCCTGCGAAACGGGAATGATTGCAACAACGACTGCCGCCGCCCCGATTGAAGCAATAATTCTTGCAAGGGCAATCAGCTTTGCGCGGTCGTTTTCACTTTCGCTCATTCGGCTTATAATGCCCCAGAGCGGAACGTCGCCCGCGGTGTAGCTCATACCCCAGAGAATATACGAAACCGCCGCCCACGCAACGATGAGAAACATTGCAACGCCGTTGCCGCTGTTCTTTGCATTCGCATAGTTGCCGTTGAAAAACGCAACGATTGTTATAATGCAGATAACGGGCGGTGCAAACAGAAGATACGGGCGGCACTTGCCCCATTTGGTGTGGGTTTTATCAACGATTGAGCCCATCATCGGGTCGTTAATCGCATCCCACACGCGGGCAATTGCAAAAATCCAGCCGAGCGCAATTGCGGGCAGGCAGATTACGTTTTGAAAATAATAATACAGCCCCGTGGCAACGATATTATAAATCATATTCTGCCCGAACATACCCGTCAAATACAGGTTACGCTCCTTCGGGGTGTAGGTTTTAACATTCTCCATCATTCAAATCCCCCTTTGTACAAATGGGGTACGACCCCATTTGTACAAGGTTGTAATATTTATTGTGTTATTTTGCGATTTGTTATACTATTTGTATATTATTCTGCGAGCAGCTCCTCTGCAAGAGCTTCCATCGCCGTGATGTTTTCGGGCTTAACGGTGGATTTAATCGTAACCGTGCCCTCGCAAACGGTGATGTTTTTCATATTCTCAAGTGCAGCCTTTATCGTTCTTGCAGCACTCGGAGCCCAGCTGCCGTTTTCAATAATGGCAATTTTCTTGCCCTGATATGCCTTAGCCTTGAGGTGAGTGAGGAAATCCTCCATCGGCAGGAACACGCCGCCGTCATAGCTTGAAGCCGCAAGCACAACCTTGCCGTAGCGGAACGCATCCTCAACGCACTCTGCAATATCCTCACGGCTCAAATCCGCAATTGCAACCTTCGGGCAACCCTTCGCCTCAAGGATTTCCTTCATCCTCTCGGCAGCGCCCTTTGTGTTGCCGTGAACGGAGGCATAGGCAATGAAAACGCCATCGGTTTCAACGCCGTAGCTTGACCAGATATTATAAAGATTAAGATGATATTCGAGATTTTCAGTAAGGATGGGACCGTGAAGCGGGCAAATCGTGCGAATATCAAGCGGTGCGATTTTCTTAAGCAGGCTCTGCACCTGCGCGCCGTATTTGCCCACGATGTTGAAATAATAACGCCTTGCCTCGCAAGCCCAGTCCTCGTCCGTATCAAGCGTGCCGAACTTGCCGAATGCGTCCGCGGAGAAGAAAACCTTATCCGTTTTCTCATACTCCATCATAACCTCGGGCCAGTGAATCATCGGAGCCATAAAGAAGGTTAATTCGTGAGAACCGAGTGAAAGGGTGTCCCCCTCCTTAACGGTGAGCCTTTCAACTAACGGCTCAACGTCAAAAAACTGCGGCAGCATTGCAAAGGTTTTTGCGTTGCCGACAAGAGTTACGTTAGGATACCTTTCGCAAAATTTGCCGATGTTGCCGGCATGGTCGGGCTCCATATGGGAGATAACGAGATAATCGGGAGCTCTGCCGCCGAGCGCGCTTTCCAAATCCGCAAACCATTCGTCGGTTTTTCTGCGGTCAATGGTTTCCATAACGGCAATCTTTTCATCCATAATAACGTATGAATTATATGCCATACCGTTTTCGAGCATATACTGGCTTTCGAATAAATCCAAATCATGGTCGTCCTGACCGATATAAATAATTGATTCCGTGATGTTTTTCATAAAACAAACCTCCAAAAAATATTCCTTTTATATAATAATATATATTAAAACAAATCTCAACAGTTTTTTGCGCAGAAAAAAGCCGGGCAAGCACCCGACTTTTTTCTGAAAGGAGAGATGAAACTTTTAAGAAAAATCAATTTCTTCGTTGCTATGGCTATAATATAGTCAAACAACCTTAAATAAAGTTTAAAGGAAAAAGCTTTTTTAAAAAATTTTTTTGCGGATTTTTCAGCGCACTTGACAAGAAAATACAATGGTAGTAAAATTATTAATTGTTAATTATAAATATACAGAAAAAGGAGTGTTCAATATGGAAAAGAAAAATATTGACTGGTCCTCCCTCGGCTTCGGCTATATGCCCACCGATTACCGCTTTGTTTCCAATTTCAAGGACGGAAAATGGGATGACGGCGAATTAACGACTGACAATAACATCACAATGAGCGAGTGCGCCTGCGTGCTTCAGTATGCTCAGACAGTTTTTGAGGGCTTAAAGGCTTACACGACTGCAGACGGCAGAATCGTTTGCTTCCGCCCCGACCTCAATGCCTCAAGGCTTGCTGCGTCTGCAAAAAGGCTGCAGATGCCTGTTTATCCCGAGGATAAATTCGTTGAGGCTGTGGAAAAAGTCGTTGCCGCAAATGCGGCTTGGGTTCCTCCCTACGGCAGCGGCGCAACCCTTTACATCCGTCCGTTTATGTTCGGCTCAAACTCCGTTATCGGCGTTAAGCCCGCTGAGGAATATCAGTTCAGAATGTTCTGCACGCCCGTTGGTCCTTATTTCAAGGGCGGCGCAAAGCCGATTACAATTCGCGTTTGCGATTTTGACCGCGCTGCGCCCCACGGCACAGGCCACATCAAGGCTGGTCTTAACTACGCAATGAGCCTTTATGCGATTGTTGACGCGCATAATCAGGGCTATGACGAGAATATGTATCTTGACGCAGGCACAAGAACCTATGTTGAGGAAACGGGCGGCGCAAATTTCCTGTTCGTAACCAAGGACGGCACTATCGTTACCCCGAAATCAGATTCAATTCTGCCGTCAATCACAAGGCGTTCCCTCTGCGTTGTTGCTGAAGAGGTGCTCGGTATGAAGGTTGAGCACAGAAAGGTTCGCTTTGACGAGGTTAAGGATTTTGCAGAGTGCGGTCTCTGCGGCACGGCTGCAGTTATCAGCCCCGTTGGCAAGATTGTTGACCACGGCACCGAAATCTGCTTCCCGAGCGGTATGGACGAAATGGGTCCCGTTCTCAAGAAGCTTTATGACACCTTAACAGGCATTCAGATGGGCACAATTGAAGGTCCTGAAGGCTGGGTACACGAAATCAAAGTTGACTAATTTTAATTATAAGAAAACAAAACTGCAAATCGGGCGTTCTCGGTTTGCAGTTTTTTTCTGAGGATTAATTATGGCTGAAAATTCAATTAAAAAATCCAAATGGTTAACCTATAACCTCGGGCAAATCAGCGAATGCAGGGATGTTTTTTTCGGGCTTTCCGCAATCTTTCTGGCTGTTTTCCATTCAAGGCTGATGACAATCGGCAGACCGGAGCTTGCGTTTCTTGACCGCTTCATTAAGCTTGTGCAGGATTACGGCAATCTCGGCGTTGATATTTTTCTTATTCTTTCGGGTATAGGGTTATATTATTCGTTTTCCAAAAACAGCAATATCCGCGAGTTTTATAAGCGCAGGGCTGTGAGAGTGCTGCCTCCGCTGTTCATCGTTACCGCGATTTATTATTCAATCACAATGAAAAGCGGCACGGTTGTTGACTATATCAAAAACGTTACGACGCTTTCCTTTTTCACGGACGGCGACTGGGCGTTCTGGTACTTTTCAATAATCATCATCCTTTATGCGCTCTATCCCTTTATTCACAAGCTGATTGACCGCTACCGCATATTCGGCTTGGCGCTGCTCGTGGTGCTGAGCATAGGCTTTTACTGCTACGTTTTTCTGAAGCACCGCGCATGGTTTGATAACTGGGAAATCGGAATTTTAAGAACGCCGATGTTCTTCTTCGGCTGCTGGCTTGGCAAGCTCGTTAAGGAGGGCAAAAAGCTCCCGACTCCGCTTGTCGTGGGCGTTTCAGGCGCTTTGATTGCTGGCGTTTGCGTTTTCAATCATTATTTTGCAGCGCTGATTGAGGAGCATTATTTCATTGAAAGAGTGGTTTTCTGGCCGCTTGCAATCGGAATGGTTTTCCTTTGCTCCGCAATTCTGCCGCTTATTCCGATACCGAGAATTAAAAAGATATTATCCTTCTTCGGCTTCTATTCCTTTGAAATATATCTGCTTTTCAACAGACTGCCGAAAGAGATTGCACAAAAAATCTTTTACGTTGACAAAGGACTCGTGTGCTACTATTTTGCAATGTTCGTTGCAACGGTTTTTGTGGCAATCCTGCTTAAATCCGCCTGCGATTCAATCACAAAATTCCTGCTTGCACAGAAGAAAAAATAAATATTCGCATAATCAAGCGGCGGCTGAACAATCAGCCGCCGCTATTGCTTTGTTATAAATATTAGGATTTGTCGGTCACCATTTTGCCTTCCCCTTGAGTGGAAGCCTTAGTCTGTTATAATCGGGCGCGGGTTATTCCCCTAATATGGGAAATGTCTGCGCAGCAGACAAAAGGGGAACGAAGTCACCGCCCCCTACTTTGTGTTCCTGCAACACTCCGAGGTGCCCCTCTTTATCAAAGGAAAAATAACGGCTGACATTGTCAACCGTCATTTTTCATATAATCTTGAAAATAAGCTATTTAATTACAAAAGTAATATACTCTTCTGACCAAAGACTCGTTTCGTATTCAAGCACTATTTCCTCTGCGTTTTCAGGCACTTCATAGTAAACAACCGCATTAAACATTCTGCCTTTTGATATGCTTTCCAATGTCGGAGACTTATAGTCATCAGCGCCATAGAAGCTTTCGCAGGCAGCATTATCGGCATAGCAATCAAGACTACTAAGTGATTCATCGTTATCGCCGATGTTTTCAAATGTAAATTCTGCTCTGACAACTTTATTTCCAGAATCAGGCTTCCAGAATTCATCGTAGTCCTGACAATCAGCGTCACAGGAAACATAAGTTATGCGCAAAGAACGTGATTCATAAACGTCTCCAACCTCAAATACAGTTTTTTCATCCGAAACTGCAGGAGATTCACTATCCTCGTCCTTATCAGTATCATTTTGCGAAGATGAATATGAACTATAATCACTACTGCTTGAAGCAGAATCTTCACGGCTTTTTCCTCCGACAATTGACATAATTACACAAATAGCTATGCTTGTCAAAGCGGCAATTCCACAAGCTTTCGCAGTTTTAGGTTTGCTTTTTTTCTTTGCAAAAAAAAGAATAATACCAACAAGCGGAATAAAAAACGAAAGAATTGCCAATCCTACGCTTGCCTTTTCTTCAATCGGCTGAGCAGGAGCATACTGAGGTGACACATTGTTATACTGCTGAGAAGCCCCTTGATATGGTTGCTCCTGGACAGGCGGTGCATATTGCTGCTGCGGCTGCACCTGCGGATTTTGTTGCTGTTCCGGCGGGAACTGTTGCTGATTCTGCTCAAAATTATTATCCGGCATAATCAGACCTCCTTTATTATTTTATAATAAAATAATAACACATAAGTGTTCGAGTTGTCAACATATGTATTCATTTTAATTCTTTTTTTAGCATACACTACTTAATGGGGTGGTTGTATGTTTAATCCAATGCTTGATTCAAAAATCGTAGGCAATGTTATTGCTGAAAAGCGCAAACAAAAGGGCGTTTCACAAGAGGTTTTAAGCGGACTTGCCGATATTGGCAGAACACATCTGTCAGCAATTGAAAGAGGCGAGCGTAAACCAACGCTTGAAACTCTTTACAGAATATCACAGGCGCTTGATATGAAAATGAGCGATATTATTTCTGAAATTGAAAAACAATTATAAGAAAAACGGCTGTTCACAAATATGATCAGCCGTCTTTCTGTATTTGAAATATAGATTGTTATCCTTATTTACGCCTCGCCTCTTGCGATGCGCCTTAAATTTTTCAATGCAAGAATTGATGCAAGGATGATTACAACCAGAGTGCATGCAATTGTTATGCCCTTTATCGTGGCATTGCCGCGGTTATACGCTACCACGTCATCTGCACTGTCAAAGATATAAGTGAAATTAAAGTCCGCTCTTTGAACGGCATCCCCCGTTAAATCCTCTTCAGCATAGTGATTTGCCGAAACGATGTAATATCCCTTAATCTGATTATCCTCGTTAACAAAATCATTTGCCTTGGCGCAAAGCGAAATCTGCAAATCGCCGACCTGAGTGTCCGTGCTCTTTGCATATTCATCAAGCGTTTTGAAAAGCTCGTTATCCTCGTCTATGCAAAGCGAATAAAGCACCCAGCTTTCAAGACTTTTATCATACCTGCCGAGCAGATAATAATGCTCCGACGCGGTGTTGCCGTTATAATCGGTTCCGGCATATTCATTAAAAACAGTTACGTTATTAAGCTCATAAAACTGCCCGTCCTGCAGCTCCGCGGCGCTTACGCCCTTAACGGAGTCAACAGTTACGTTTGTGTGAATTGCATTGCAAATTATGATGATAAATATTATTCCGAATATAACGAGTGTGAACCCGACGTTCATTGCAATCTTGCCTCTGAATTTTTTCATTAGCAACAACTCCTTAAAAACTTTATATTAATATACACTAAAAAATATGCAAAGTCAAACAATTAGATAATCAATTTACAATGTACAAATGGGGACGTACCCCAATTGTACAAAGGGAGGATATATGGGCAAAGGGAAAACCCTTCCGAGGTGGAAGGGTTTTGTTTAATGTCAGCA
>CAJOJV010000038.1 GCA_905234995.1 uncultured Eubacterium sp.
ACACTCAAATACGGCTGCAATCCGAATCAGAATCCCGCAAGGATTCATATGAACGGCAAGGAGCTTCCGTTTCAGATTTTAAACGGCAGCGCAGGCTATATCAATCTGCTTGATGCATTCAATTCCTGGCAGCTTGTTAAGGAGCTTAAGGAAGCAACGGGTCTTCCGAGCGCCGCTTCATTCAAGCACGTATCTCCCGCAGGCGCAGCGGTTGC
The DNA here is from genome assembly GCA_905234995.1 of uncultured Eubacterium sp. Lineage (GTDB taxonomy): Bacteria > Bacillota > Clostridia > Oscillospirales > Acutalibacteraceae > Eubacterium_R. The sequence continues at coordinate 216 of CAJOJV010000038.1, forward strand.
ACAGCCGCTTTCAGATGTTGACCGCAAGGTATGTATGGTTCCGGATGGCTTGGAGCTTTCCCTGATAGGCATTGCTTATGCAAGGGCAAGAAGCTGCGACAGGCAGTCCTCCTTCGGCGATTTTGCCGCACTTTCCGATGTTTGCGATGCTTCCGTTGCACAGTTCCTCGTTAAAGAGGTTTCGGACGGTATTATTGCCCCCGGTTACACCGATGAGGCTCTTGAAATTCTCAAGTCTAAGCGCCGCGGCGGTTATCTCGTTATTCAGATAGACCCCGATTACGTTCCCGAAGAGATGGAAACGAAGCAGGTTTTCGGCATCAGCTTTGAGCAGAAGCGCAACAATGCAAAAATCACAATGGATTTGTTTGACGATATGCCCACAAAGGTTAAGGAAATCCCGCAGATTGCAAAGATTGATTTGCTCATCTCAATGATTACTCTTAAATACACGCAGTCAAATTCCGTCGTTTATGCACAGGGCGGGCAGACTCTCGGCGTAGGCGCAGGCCAGCAGAGCAGAATTCTCTGCACAAGAATGGCGGGCAGCAAGGCTGATATGCTCTGGCTTCGCAGAAATGAAAAGGTGCTGAATCTTCCGTTTGTTGAGGGCGTAAGAAAATGCGATGCCGATAATGCGATAGACCTTTATATCAGCGATGATTATGAGGAGCTTCTTGCAGACGGCGTATGGCAGAGATACTTCACCGAAAAGCCCGAGCCCTTCACAGCAGAGGAGAAGGCAGAGTGGCACAAGAAGATGGATTTGGTTGCTCTCGGCTCAGACGCATTCTTCCCGTTTGAGGATAATATTGAGCGCGCCGTTAAATCGGGCGTTAAGTATATCGCACAGCCGGGCGGATCCGTTCGTGACGAGCAGGTTATCGAGTGCTGCGATAAGCACGGCATTGCAATGGCGATGACGGGCATCCGTCTTTTCCATCATTAATATCATAAAGAATTATTCGGGAGGGCGTTTTAGCTCTCCCGCTTTTTCTATTGTTGCAAACAACAAGGTTCTGACTTGCGTTTTGCAAGTCAGGTTCTTATAAAAATATTTGATATATTCCTGATAATATGCTAAAATATTAACAGTATTTTTATGGGGAAATTTTGATGAAAAGAGAACGCATTAAAAATTTCAAACCGCAAAACAGCTTTTTGTTTTGCTTCACCGCGCTTTTTGCAGCGGCGGCGCTGGCTGTATTTCTGCCCTTCGTTATTTTCAAAACCTCCTTGGTTTGGGAAAATGAGGGGCTTTCGCAGTATTATACGGCGCTGATTTATTGGGGCAAATATCTGCGCGAAATTGCAAAAAATCTGCTTGCGGGGCAGCTCGTAATTCCTCAGTATGATTTTTCAATCGGGCTCGGTGAGGATATTTTCACAACGCTCAATCTCTACGTCCTCGGCGATCCGTTTGCGCTTTTAAGCGCGGGCGTGCCCTCAAGGTTTGAGCCTTATTTCGTTTCGCTTCTGGCGGTTGTGCGCCTTTATTTTGCAGGACTTGCCTTCGGGCTGCTTGCGCGGGAAAGAAAAATCCGCGCTCCTTATGCGGCGCTCGGCGCGCTCGTTTATGCCTTTTGCGGTTATGCGCTCACAAACGGAATTAATATGCAGTATTGCATTAATCCGCTGATTTACTTCCCGCTTCTTGTTTTCGGCTCTGAGCGGATTTTGAGCGGCAAGCGCCCGTATGTTTTCATTATTTCCGTTATTCTTGCGGCTGTCGGAAACGTTTATTTCTTCCTGCAGCTTTCCGTTTTTACGCTGCTTTTTATCGTTATGCGCCTTAAGTATGCGGAGAAGGGCGCTGAAATCACGGCGCCTGCGCTCAAGCTGCTCCTTTATTATTTCATCGGCGTGCTCTGCGGCGCGGCGGTGCTTCTGCCCGCGCTCTCAGCGGCGGCAAATTCGTTCGGCGGCTTCGGCGGCAGCTCGCTTTACAGCCTTGATTATTATAAGGCTCTGCTCCCGAATTTCCTCAGCGGCGCATTTTCTGCAGAGGGCGGGCTTTCGCTCGGCTTCACTGCTGCAGGGGCTTTCGGCATAATCCTGCTGCTTTCTTCAAAAAAGAAAAACCGCTTTTATAGAGAGGCATTTATCGGTATGTGCCTTTTCGTGCTGCTGCCGATTTTCGGCAGGCTGCTCGGAGCAACGGGCGAAACTCAGAACAACTGGGTGTGGGCGCTTGCGCTCCTCGTGGCGTTCGTGCTTGCAAGCGAGCTTCAAAGCGCTGAGAAAATCTGCCTTCGCGCTTCGCTTATTGCGCTTGCATTTGCGGGTGCGCTCGGCATTTTCTGCCTTGCCGTAAAAGAGCTCAGGGCTGAGGAGTATTTCGCACAGCTGATTCTGCTTGCGGCGTTTGCGGGCGCGGCGATAATTTTTGCCGTATATTCAAAAAACAGCGCGGCTGATAAAAGCAAGGCTGCCCGTCTGTTTAAGCTTTTGCTTGCCGTGCTCTGCGTTATCAGCGTTTGCACTAACGGGCTTTATCGCTTTGCTTATACGGAAAGCAGCAATGCCTCTTCAAGCCGCGCTGCGGTGCAGAGCAACGCCTCCTTCACCTATGCAAGGGAGCTTTCGGGTGCGAATAGCTGGAAATGCGTAAGAGAGCTTCAGGACACTGCTTCGGCAGTTGAAAGATACGATGTTGCGCTGCTTGACGCGCGTGATTATAATAACGCAATCATTAATGAAATCCTCGGCACAACCGAGTATTTCGGCTTTGAGAATTCCTATCTTAAGCTTCTTCAATCGGAGGCGCAGACCTCGCGCTCGGTTAACGGCGCAATTGAGCCTGCTTACGGCGACCCGTATCTTGAAGCAATTGAAAACGTGCGCTATTTTGCCTGCACGGACAAGCGCCTGCTTCCCGCGGGCTACAGCGAAGAAAGGCTTGCACGCGCAGAGGCAACCGACGTGCGCAAAACGGACAAAACCTATTTTGCGTTTTATGAAAATGAGAATTATATCCCGTTCGGATATATGTATAAAAACGTGCTTTCACAGGCGGATTACGATGCGCTCAGCCCTGCGGATAAGCGCCTTGCGCTCCCAAAAGCGCTCGTGCTGAACGATTGCGCGGACGGCTATGCAAACACCTCTGCGAGCGCTGTCGCGGAGAATTCCTCCTCGCTTGGCTTTGAGCTTTCGGCTGAAAGCGGAGCAGTGATTGACGGTGGCGTAATCCACGTTTATGAGAAAAATGCCAAGCTCGTTTTAAAAACGAACGCCCCCGCAAACAATCAGCTTTATTTGCAGCTTGAGGGCGCTGAATTCAGCCCGCTTTCAAAGGCTCGGGCGGTTAAAAAATATAATCCCGATATGCTTAAGGGCTTAACAAAAAGCGCAGCCGCGGAGCTTCTGTTTGAAAGCAAATCCTCGGCAAAGGCGGCTGAAAGCAAAATTGAGGTTAATGTCGGCGGCAAGCTCAACACGCTGCTGCTTGCTTCGCCGCGCAATAATAATTATTCGGGCGCGCAGAGCTTTACGGTTAATCTCGGCAGTTATGAAGCGCCCGTGGATGAAATACTGCTTTATCTCGGCGCAATCGGCGATTATTCGTTTGAGGATATCAGCCTCGTTGCACATTCCGCGGATAATTTAAGCGCAGACCTTGCCGCGCTTTCCGAAAGCACCGCGTCAGGCCTCCGCTTTGAAACGGATAGTTTCAGCGGCACCATAAATTCCGCAGAGGGCGGCTGGCTTTATTTCTCGTTGCCGTATTCGGAAAACTGGAAGGCCTATGTTGACGGCAGCCCCGTTGAGGTTTACCGCGCAAACACTGCGTTCACTGCAATCAACGTCGGGGCGGGCGAGCATAGCTTTGAGTTTAAATATTCAAACGCCCTGCTTGAAAAGGGCGCGTTTATAAGCCTGCTCGGCTTAGGCTTGCTTTCGGGCGCAACCGTTGCCGTTGAGCTTTCGGCACGCAGAAGGAGGGCGAAAAATGAAAAATAAACACTCCTTCTCAAAGCGCTTTTTTGCGGCTTATACTTTGCTTTTTGCCTTAATTGCGGCGGTTGGCTTTTCAGCCTTTGCACGGTATAACGCAAGCTTTATCTGGAATCCGGACGGCTCCGGCCAGCACTATATTGCCCTCGTTTATTGGGGCAAATATCTGCGCAAAATTGCAAAGGGTCTGCTTGCGGGGCAGCTCGTAATTCCGCAGTTTGATTTTTCAATTGCCTTCGGCGACGATATTGAGGCAACGCTTGCTTATTACGTTATAGGTGACCCGCTCAATCTGCTGTCCGCCCTCGTGCCGTCAAAATTCACGGCTTATCTTTTCGGCGCGCTGTATATTCTGCGGCTTTATCTTGCGGGCGTTTCCTTCGGTTGCCTTGCGGGTTATAAAAAAATCGCCGCGCGCTTTGCGGCGCTCGGAGGGCTCGTTTATGCGTTCAACAGCTTTGCGCTCTTTTTCGGCATAAGGCATCCGTTTTTCGTTAATCCGATGATTTTCCTGCCGCTTATTATTCTCGGCATTGAGCTGATGCTTGACGGCAAGCGCCCGTATCTTTTCATCCTTGCGGTTTTCTTTGCGGCGGCAAGCAATTTCTATTTCTTTTATGTGCTCAGCGTTTTCACCGTGATGTATATTTTCTTCAGGCTGATAACGCTTTATAAAAAGGATTTCTTCAAAAAGCTAATTCCCTCGCTATTTAAATTCGGTGGCGGGTATATTCTCGGCGTCGTATGCGCGGCGGTGATTATTATTCCGATTGCGCGCGTGTTCCTTGCTTCAAGCAGGGGCGGCGTTGAATACGGGCTTAATATGCTTTATCCCGTGAATTATTATGCCTCCCTTGCCGGAAGCTTTGCGGGCGCCGCAAATGCAGGGGATACCTCAACTTATCTCGGCTTCACCGCGCTTGCGGTTTACGGGCTCATAATCGTGTTTGCAAAAAAGGGCAGGGCGGTTTTTGAAAAGCTGTGCTTCGTGCTGTGCTTTGCGCTTTTGCTTCTGCCCGTTTTCGGCAAGGTGATGAACGGCTTTTCGTATGTAACAAATCGCTGGGTTTTCGCCCTTGCGCTCTCTGCCGCATATCTCTTTGCGCTTGCGCTTTGCGAGCTTAAGGGGCTTTCATTCAGGCGTGCGGCATATGCCTTTGCGGCGGTGCTCGGCTATGATTTGCTGCTGCTCGTGCTTCGCTTTTCAAGAACGCCGTCCGCCTTGTTCAGTTCGCTGATGCTCACGGTGTTTGCTGCGGGCGTTCTGATTTATTCGGCTTATAATAATTATACCGAAATACTTTCGGCGCTCAAAATAAAAAATCCGCAGCGCCTATTCAGATGCGGCGCGGCGGTTGCGGTTGCACTCAGCATTGCGGCAAACTGCCTGTTTATCTATTGCAGGGATGAATCAAAATATATAACGAGCTTTCTGCCCTATGAAACCGCGCGTGAATTTGCATATAACAACGGCTTCAAAAGAATTAGGGAGCTGCAAAGCACCGAAACCGCCGTTGAGCGCGTTGAGCTTGCGGGCACAACCTCGTATGATTATAACACCTCTTTAATTAATGAAACCTACGGCACGGTTGCTTATTTCAGCCTGCTCAACAGCTATATAAATGATTTTCAGTATGAAATGCAGCTCGTGCACGGCAATTATTCCTCAATTAAGCCAACGGATTCAGACCCGTATTTAGGGCTGATTGAAAACGTTAAGTATTACACGGCGGGCGCTTATCGCCACACGCCTTTCGGCTATGATGAAAACGCCCTCACAAACGTTTCCTCAAACGGCGGCACCGAAAAAGGCGCGGTGCTCAACGTTTATGAGAATAAGAATTATGTGCCGTTCGGCTTTGCTTATAAAAACACCTTAAGCGAGGATGAGTATGCCGCATTAAATCCTGTTGAAAAGCGGCTTGCGCTCACGCAGGCGGCGGTTATCAGCGGGGAAGAGGGCAGCGTTTCCGCATCCGATTTGGATTTGAGAACGGCTCAGTATTCCGATTATGAGCTTGAGCTTTCGGACGGTATAACGGAAAAGGACGGCTGCTATTATTCCGCAAAGCAGAATGAAAAGATAACGGTTAAATTCAGCACTCCGCTCCCGGCAAACGAGCAACTGTATCTGCTCGTGTCGGGCGCGCATTATTCCTACGTGCCGCCTTATGAATTAAGGAAAATCTGCTCGCCTGACGACAGGGCTTTTCAGGACGGCAAGGCGAATGCAATCGCAAGGCTTGATTCGAAAAACACAAGGGAAACAACCTATGCCGGCATAAACGCCGAGATGAATGAAAAATCCAGATATTTCGGCATTTCAACGCCGTATCACGATTATTACAGCGGCATTGAGGATTATGCGCTGAGCTTCGGCTATTACACCGAGCCCTGCAGCGAATTAACCCTCACGCTCACGCAGGCGGGCTGTTACAGCTTTGATGATATTAAATTCATTTCCGCTCCGCTTGATATGCTTGCCGAAAGGGCGGCTGCGCTTTCGGAAAGCACGCTTGAAAATCTTAAAATCGAAACGGATAAATTCAGCGGCAGCATTAACGCCGATGAGGGTGAATGGCTTTATTTATCTATCCCGTTCACGGAAAACTGGAGCGCTTACGTTGACGGCGCTCAGGTGCAGCTTCACCGCGCAAATACGGCGTTTACCGCAATTTACGTTGAGGCAGGCGAGCATCAGATTGAGTTCATTTACAGCAACAGCCTGATTAAGTATTCCGCGCTGCTTTCCGCGGCGGGCTTCGTTTGCTTTGCGGGCGTTGCCGTGATTTGGGAAATTACTAATAGACGCAAAAAGAATAAAACCGACAACTAATCACCGGTAACCGGTCACTGACCACTAAAAAGCGAGCATCTTTTGGATGCTCGCTTTCTAAATTATAGCCCGAAGCTGACGGATAATGCCTCGTTAACCTTGCCCATATCGTTGCCGTCAAGCGCGCCCATTTTTTCGCGCAGGCGGCGCTTGTCAATCGTGCGCACCTGCTCCAGAAGCACGATGCTGTCCTTTGCAAGTCCGCAGTCCGCGGCGTTCAGCTCAATGTGCGTGGGCAGGTTCGTTTTGTCCCGCTGGCTGGTTATCGCCGCGGCAATCACCGTCGGCGAAAAGCGGTTGCCCACGTCGTTCTGAACAATAAGCACGGGGCGCACGCCGCCCTGCTCGGAGCCGACAACAGGGCTTAAATCGGCATAATAAATATCGCCTCGTTTAACCGTCATATTATCACCTTGTGGATTTATTTTTCTATCTATATTGTTAACATTTCCGATGAATTTTAAACATCTATTTTATTATATGCCGAAAAACATTTTTCGCACTTTTGCATAAGATGTTAATGCAAATATTTTTGCAAGGAGAATGTTTATGGATAAATATGAAGATAAATTCAATCCTTCGTTTCTTATGAAGGATAAATCAGTGTTAACTCCGTTTCCGTCAGACGCGGCGGTTACGATGGCTTATATTCCTTTTCAGCAGCAGCCGGTGGTTTATGCAGAGGAAAAAACAGCCCTTATGAACGGCACCGCTTTTCCTGAGCTTAATAAGCCGTTCACAGGCAGAAGGGAGAAAGCAGAATGACCAGAGAGCAATATCTTCTGCGCCTTTCCTCCGCGCAATTTGCAATGTGGGAAATGCGCGTCTATCTGGATACGCATCAGGGCAATAAGGAAGCCACAGCGCTTTATGAAAAATACCGCGCGCAGTATGAAAAGCTGAAGGCGGAATTTGAGGAAAAATTCGGCGCACTTACGCTCGGCGAGGATAACAGCGATGAATGGCTTCAGGACCCCTGGCCCTGGGATAATCAGTAACAAAAAGGGTATCGGAGAAATCCGATACTTTTTTTAGTGGTCAGTGGTCAGTGGTCAGTGCCAGTAGTCAGTGGCCGGTAGCAGGTAATAGAGTGGCAGGTAGTAGGATAAGTAAAATATCTTGTTACCTTATAAATCATATGGTATAATATTATAACCAGAAAGAAACGGTGGTTATATGATTAACGTAGAAAAATACTGGGCTTCAGTAATTGCGCAGGATGCAACAGAAATGAAATCATTTTTGGCTCCCGATGCGGTTATAAAATGGCATTGCACTAATGAACGGTTTACAGTTGATGAATTCGTTAAGGCAAATTGTGAATATCCCGATAAATGGAAGGGCGAAATTGAGAAAACTATGGCAGTTGACGGGTCAACGGTTTTAACCGTTGTCAGAATTTATAATGAAAGGCTTTCCTGCCATTGTGTTTCGCTTATTCATTATTTTAATGATAAAATCATTTCAATAGATGAATACTGGGGAGATGACGGCGAGGCGCCGAACTGGCGCAAAGCAATGAATATAGGCAAAAAGATTAAGTGAGTAATAGCCGAGGGGGTTCCTCGGCTAAACCTTTCTTTGATTATTCAACTGATGGTTGAATTATTTTCAAGTAATGGTTTATTGAGTTCGTTTTGTTTGTGCGATAATATAAAATCAGACGGTACCGCCAATATTTTTTGAGGTGAAGATATGAATATTTATTTTAGTGAAATTTTCAAACAGCTGCGCAAAGAGCGCGAATTAACGCAAGAGGCGCTTGCCGATTATCTCGGTGTTTCCTTTCAGGCTGTAAGTAAATGGGAGCGTGGCGAAAGCTACCCCGATATAGAAATTTTACCTGAAATTGCAGGCTATTTCGGCGTTTCCGTTGATGATTTGCTCGGCGTAAACCGAGCTGAAAGCGAAAGGGAAATACTCGGCATTATCGAGGAGTATGACAACCTTACGGACAGAGCTTTAAAACACGAAATGATCATTAAGGCAACAGAAAAGTTCCCTAATGATTTTCGTTTGCAGCTGCGTCTTATGGGAGATTTGGCGTTCAGAAACAACGGTAAAGACTACAAGGAATGCCTGCCGAAAATCAAAGGGATTTATTCAAACATCCAAAACAATTGCAGGGTTGACACTATTCGCATTTGCTCAAAAAGGTATTTAGCCGCTTATTACAGCACGCTCTCAGAATATGAAAACAGCGGAATAACGTTTGAAGACTGCAAAAAAATCATTGATGAAATGCCCTTTATGCGCGACGGTCAGGAATTCCTGCGTTCTTATCTGTTCCCGCACGGTACAGATGAGCAGAAGGAATATTCTATGGAAGCAGTTGATGAGGCAATAGGTCTGCTGTGTGCAGGATTAGCGCATCTTTTTGGCGTGACGGATGAAGAGAACGAAGCCGACATACTGATTGCCGCGCGGAAAGCAGAAATAGAAATGCTGAATTTGTTTTATGACGAAAGCAATTACGGCAGCGCCTGGCGAAATATTATTTACGCCTACGGATACGTCGGCTATCTTTACGTAAAAAAAGGTGAGTATGAAAAAGGTCTGCAATATTTTAAAAAAGAGGCAGAGCTCGCAAAGCGCTTTGACAGCCTTGGCAGAATCACTGTTTTGCATTCCGTCTTTTTTGAGGGGAGAAAATTTGATAAGCACACGCTTGGCAGCACCTTTGTTGCAACAAGCAGCGTTAAAACACTTCTTGAAGAGAAATACCCGCTTCCTGACGATTTTAAAGCAATGCCTGAATTTAAAGAAATAATTTCAGCTCTTTAAAAAATCTTGTTACCTCTTATATTCTGTGCTATAATAGCTTAAAATCAAAGAGGTGCCCTTATGAAAATCGGTGAGGTAGAATTTAATAATATTGCATTTCTTGCGCCGATGGCGGGCATTGCGGATATGGCTTTTCGCGAGCTTTGCGTTAATTTCGGCGCGGCGTATACGGTTACGGAAATGGTCAGCAGCAAGGGGCTCGTTATGGGCGATAAAAAAAGCGCCCGGCTTTTAACCCTTGCCCCTAATGAAAAGCCTGCGGGCGCGCAGATTTTCGGCAATGAGTCGGAGATTATGGCTGAGGCGGCGGTTAAATGCCTTGCTTTTAAGCCCGCAATTATTGATATAAATATGGGTTGCCCCGCGCCCAAGGTGGCAATGAACGGGGGCGGCGCCAGCCTGATGAAAAATCCCGCGCTTGCCGGCGAGATTATGCGGGCGGTTTCCTCCGCCGTGGATATTCCCGTAACGGCAAAGCTCCGCAAGGGCTGGGATGAGGATAGCATAAACGCCGTTGAAATGGCGCAGATTTTGGAGAAAAACGGCGCCGCGGCAATCGCGCTTCACGGCAGAACGCGAAAGGAAATGTACAGCGGCAAAGCAGATTTGGATATAATCGCCGAGGTTAAGAGCGCGGTTTCAATCCCCGTCATCGGCAACGGCGACGTCGTGGACGAGCAGTCCGCCGCAATTATGCTGGAGAAAACGAATTGCGATGCCGTTATGATTGGCAGGGGCGCGCTCGGAAACCCGTGGGTGTTCCAGAAAATAAACGCTTATCTTAACGAATGCCGCGTTATTCCGGACCCCACGTTAACGCAGAAAATGGCGGTTATGCTCCGCCACGTTGAAAAAATGATTGAATATAAGGGAGAATACACCGCTATGCGCGAGGCGCGCCATCACGCCGCATATTACACGAAGGGGCTGCGCGGCGGCGCAAAATTCCGCGCTGAAATCAGCGGAGTGGAAACCCTTGAGCAATTAATGGAAATCACGCAGAGGATTATAAAGGAAAATGAGTAAACTGCTATTAAAAAACGTCAGCTTCTTTAACGAGCTTTTTGAAAAAGAGGCGGGGGATATCCTGATTGAAAACGGCAAAATCGCCGCCATCGGAATTATTGACGGCGAGGGCGAGGATATGACCGGCACCGTCGCTCTGCCCGGCTTTGTTGATATTCATATTCACGGCGCTGCGGGCGGGGATGCTTCGGATGCCTCTGCCGAAAGCCTTGAAAAAATCAGCTCTTATCTTGCAGGGCAGGGGGTAACCTCCTTTTGCCCGACGACTATGACTCTGGGTCAGGAAACTCTCGTTAATATAGTTTCCGCAATCCGCGATTATAAGGGGCGCGAGGCGGGTGCAAAAATTGCGGGCATTAATCTTGAGGGCCCGTTCATCGCAATGTCCAAAAAGGGCGCGCAAAACAGTGATTTCGTGCGCGGCGGCACGGCGGCTGAATTTGACGAATTAGTTGAAGCAAGCGGTGATTTGATAAAGCTTATCACCATTGCCCCCGAAGCCTTTGACAGCGCCGATTTCATAAGGCACGCAAGCGAAAAATGCACGGTTTCAATCGGGCATTCAGCCGCTGATTCTCAGCAGTGCAGGGCTGCGCTTAACGAGGGCGCTTCGCATTTTACGCATCTTTATAACGCTATGACCCCGATGACCCACCGCGAGGCGGGCATAGTCGGCACCGCGCTGGACAGCGATGCAACCTGCGAGCTTATTTGCGACGGCGAGCACATCTGCGAAACCGTGCTTCGCAACAGCTTCAAAATCCTCGGCGAAAACCGCGCCTGCGTTATTTCGGATTCAATGCGCGCGGCAGGGCTCGGAAACGGCGAATTTGAGCTCGGCGGGCAGCAGGTGTTCGTCCGTGAGGGAGACGGCGTTGCAAGGCTTGCAGACGGCAATATTGCCGCCTCAATTACAAATCTTTACCGCGAATTTAAAAATCTGCTTGCCTTTGGCATTGATTTCAAAACCGCGCTTAAAAGCTGCACTATAAACCCTGCAAGGGCAATCGGGGCGGACGGCGAAATCGGCTCAATCGCAGTCGGCAAGGCGGCGGATTTGATTTTTGTTGATGAAAATCTTGAAATAAAAAGGGTTTATATAAATGGAACACTCGCTTAATGTTGCGCTGATAGAGCCTCAAATTCCGCAGAATACGGGCAATATCGCGCGCACCTGTGCCGCAACGGGCGCAAGGCTGCATCTTGTGGGTCCGATGGGCTTTCAGATTGATGAAAAGAAGGTGCGCCGCGCAGGGCTTGATTATTGGGATAAGCTTGATATAACCTATTATGACAGCCTTGATGATTTTCTTGAGCAGAATAAGGGCGCCGCCTTTTATTATTTCACAACGAAAGCGCGGCAGGCTCATTCGGACGTCAGGTATCCCGACAATTGCTTCCTCGTTTTCGGCAAGGAAACAGCGGGGCTGCCGGAGGAGCTGCTTAAGGCAAACCCTGAAAGCTGCGTGCGCCAGCCGATGCGGGGGATTATCAGAAGCCTCAATCTTTCAAACAGCGTTGCAATCGGCGTTTATGAGGTGCTGCGCCAGTGGGGCTATCCTCAGCTCTCCTCAAAGGGCGAGCTTCATAATCTCAGATGGGATGATTAAAAATAATGCTTTTGCAATAAAAAAGGACTATCCGTTTCGGATAGTCCTTTTAAACTTTAAATTCAATTAAGCCTTGTTAAGCTTGTTCTGAAGATTGCTCTTCTTTCTTGCAGCTGTGTTCTTGTGAAGACGATTCTTTGCCGCAGCCTGGTCAATCTTCTTAACAGCCTCCTTAACAACAACCTCTTTGTCAGCAGCGTTTGTTTCAATTGCAACGTTTGCCTTCTTGATTGCTGTCTTAAGAGCAGAGTTAGCAGCCTTGTTATTAGCTGTTTTCTTTGCCTGAACCTTAACTCTCTTTTTAGCTGATTTAATATTTGGCATCCTTTTCACTCCCTTGAAAACCGAATTATCAAAATAAAATATATCTATTTAAATGCCTTGCTATATTAGCACAACTTTCTGAAAAATGCAAGTATTTTTTTATTTTTGGGCATACTTTTATTGAAAATGTTTAATATGTGAGGCGATTGCAGTGGAAAAGCGCACGGATTTGGCAGTTGAATGTTATGAGGAAAAGGAAAAAACCAAGCTCTCCGGCGTTAAGGTCGAGGAGCGCGGCACGGTAACCACGGTCAGCGTGCTCAATGAAAACGGCGCACGTGAAATCGGAAAGCCCGTCGGGGAATATATTACGATTGAGGTGCCGTCGTTTGTGAACGATACGGATATTTTTGACGGCAGGCTCGCAACGATTGCCGCATTAATAAAAAAGCTCCTTCCCTCAGAATGTGACAATATTCTGGTCGCGGGTGTTGGTAATATGGATATTACGGCGGACGCTCTGGGGCCCAAAACGCTCTCCTATGTTTTCGCAACCCGCCATCTCTCATCGGATTTAAAGCGCGCAATGGGCTTTGAGGGCTTGCGGCAGGTCGCCTCGGTTTCAACGGGTGTGCTCGGGAACACGGGAATTGAAAGCGCGGAAATAATCAGAGGCGTGGTTAATGAAATAAATCCCTCCTGCGTTATTGCGGTTGATGCGCTTGCCGCCACCTCGGCGCAAAGACTCGGCACAACCGTGCAGATTTCAAATTCCGGCATTTCTCCGGGCTCGGGGGTCGGCAATCATCGGCACGAGATTTCGGGCGAAACCCTCGGCGTGCCAGTCATTTCAATCGGGATACCCACGGTTGTTTCAACGGGCATTATCAAGGGCACTCAGGATGATTCGATGTTCGTCACCCCGCGTGAAATTGATAAGGTTATTCAGCAGGGCGCAAAGCTCATCGGTATGAGCATTAACACCTGCCTTCATCCCGATATGGATGTGGCGGATTTGTATGCACTCGTGGGATAAAACGCTTTTTCGGCGCATATATAATAATGTAATATTATGTTGTGCAGGGTGTTTTATGAAGCGGGAGATTGTTATTCTAATTTCAAATGCCGTTGCGCTGTTTGCGGCGCTCGGAATTGCAATCAATCTTTCGCCGTATTATGCGCCGGCGCTGATTAACGCGGCGGGCAGAATGTCAACCCCGATGGAAAAATTTGAAGCCGTTTCGCAGCAGGTTTCGCTAATAATCGGCGAGGATAGTGCAGATAATAATAACACCGCGCAGGAAGAGGCAACCGAGGTTATGAGAAGCGTTATCAACGAGGACGGCTCCGATAATGCAGATTTAACTCAGACGCCTGCGGACGTGCTTGCCTTGATGGAGGCGGAGGAAAAGCTGATAGGCGAGGAAACCGTTAAGGGCAAAACGAGCGAGGAAAGCTATTCGGGCGGCGGAACAATAATAGCTTTCGGCAATACGGAAATTCAAAGCAAAATTCCGTCTGATTTTTATGAGCCGGATATTGAGGCTCTGTTGGAAGAAAAAGCAGCTTTAAGCATTGGTGATTATTCACAGCCCACGGTTCTGATTTATCACAGCCACACCACGGAAAGCTACACTCTTCTTGACGCGGGTTTTTATACAGAGTCCGCCGACCTGAAAACGCAGGACGTTTCACGAAACGTCGTTCGGGTCGGGGACGAAATCTGCAGGATTTTAGAGCAGCGGGGGATTGGCGTTATTCACGATACGGAGCTTCACGATTCTTCGTATAATGCGGCTTATGATTCCTCGCGCAAATCCGTGGAGGAGTATCTCGAGAAATATCCTTCGCTTGAAATAACCATTGACGTTCACCGCGACAGCATTACATATAAGGACGGCACCAAGGTTAAGCCCACCGCCGTAGTGAACGGAAAAAAGGCGGCGCGTATGATGATTATTTCGGGCTGCGAATACGGCAGGGTTAAAAGCTTTGAAAGCTGGCGGGATAATCTGCGCTTTTCCGTCGCCGTCACGAATAAGGTGAATTCGGAATTTGAGGGGCTGATGCGCCCGATTTTGTTTTCGGAGCGCAGGTATAATATGGATTTAACGCCGAATTCGTTTTTGCTTGAGGTCGGCACGGATGCAAACACGCTGGATGAGGCTTGCTATTCGGGCAGGCTTTTTGCTGCTGCCCTCGCGGATTTGCTTATCAATGAATATTCGCAATAGAACAATCAAACCTATTAAGCCTTCCCCTTGAGGGGAAGGGGAACCGCTTGCGGTGGATGAGGTGGAACACTAACTAACGTAAAGGATTTGATAAAATGAAAAAGCACCCCGTTTTTTTCTCCGTTTTGCTCGGCGCGGTTATTCTCTCAATCGGCGTTTCAGTGGCGTATTATAACACAAAAACCTTTGCTTTTGATGAGGATGCCGTGCTTTTCAGCAGGGACAAGCAGGGCTTCACGGTTATGGATTTCCGCTTTGATTATGAAAATATGAAAAAAGATATAAAAATTTTTTATGATAAAACAAATCCGTATCTGCCGAATGAAGCAATTTCAACCGCCCCATATATTGTGGATGGATTTGAGCTGCCATTCATATAATGTATATAATAATTATAATATATAGAACATACAAGAAATGGCACACGTGGCTTGGTGTAGAAAAAGTGCCGAAAATGCGAAAAAAAGTTGTTGACAATGTTTGATGAATGTGATAATATTATGGAGCGCTCGATTGAGGGGGAGTAAGGCAAGAGCCTGAAAGCTAAGGAATTGAGCGGAGAAAAGGACCTTGAAAATTAAACAACGATGAAAGTAAGGAACCCGATAAGATTCAAAAGAGTTTTATCTGTACTCGATACGAAAAAGTATCAAAGCAGTAATTGCGAACGAAAGTGTTCGAAGAGAGAGCTAAAGAGTTCTTGAACTGATTAGTACAGCCGTAAGGCTGATATTAATACAATAG
>CAJOJV010000039.1 GCA_905234995.1 uncultured Eubacterium sp.
AGAATATCAAGCATAGCCTTATTGAGAGGCTCTGCGCCGAGGGAGCCGCCGAAGGAAAGCACGAGCGGCTTATCATCGTTAATACCGAGCTCTGCGCGGGAAACTTCTTTATCCGCGCGCATAATTTCGCCCCTTACGGGAAGCCCCGTGATATGCGGCGGGTTTTTACAATCAAGATGATTTTTTGCATCCTCAACCGTGAGCATAACCGCATCAACGGATTTTGCGAGGGTTTTGTTTGTTATGCCCGGATACGCGTTCTGCTCGTGAATACAGCAGGGTATGCCGAGAGAAACTGCCTCCTGAAGCACGGGACCCGAAACGTAACCGCCAAATCCGACGCACACGTCGGGATTGAATTCTTTAATTATCTTTTTGCTTTCGCCCTTTGATTTTACAAGGCGAGCAACTGTTTTAACATTATGAGAAATTGCTGATGGAGAAAACGAACGGCGAAAACCGCTGATTTCAATCGTTTTGAAATCAAAGCCCGCATTAGGAACAAGGCGAGCCTCCATATGGTCTGCCGTGCCGATGAACAAAATTTCTGCATCGGGATGAGTTTCCTTTATGTAAGAGGCGACTGCAAGCGCGGGATTAATGTGACCTGCGGTGCCGCCTGTTGCAAACAAAATTTTCATTCCTCTATCACCTTTCTTTGATTTGACTTTCGCGATATTCCGAGGACGACGCCCATTTCAAACAGCAGCATAACGAGCGCCGTGCCGCCGTAGCTGAAAAACGGGAGCGCGATACCCGTGTTCGGAATGGAGTCCGTTACAACGAGAATATTGAAAGCCACCTGAACGCCGACCTGCACCATAATACCAATGACCGTGAGCGCTGCAAATTTATCGGGTGCGCGAAGCGCAATAATAAAGCCGCGAATTACGAGCGCCGCAAAGAGCAGAATTATAATCACCGCTCCAACGAAACCGAGCTCCTCGCAAACGATGGAGAAAATGAAATCGTTTTGCGGCTGAGAAACGTAGAGATATTTTTGCTTTGAATTGCCGAGACCAACTCCGAAAAGTCCGCCCGAGCCGATTGCATAAAGCGAATTATTCGTCTGCCAGCGTGCGCCGAGGGGCTCAAAATCCTTATCGTTAAATGCCTGAAGCTTTGTCTGAATATACTTCGGCAGTATTTCGGGGAACATCAACACCACTAGCACGACTGCAACGAGAATTGCAACGCCGATGATGAAAATCCTTTTATTAGTGCCGCCCGCAAACATAAGGGAAAGCCCGATTACGCCGACGATGATTGTGCCCGACAGATGGTTTTCAGCCATAATCAAAAGGCAGTAAACGCCGATGATTGCAACAGGAATTAATATGCCGTACTTAAAGGTTTTCATTTCCTTTGAAAACATACTTACATATGTTGCAAGCGTGGTTACAAGCGTGAACTTCGCTATATCCGAGGGCTGAAAGGTGAACGGAGTGCCGGGTATTTTCATATAGCGCCTGAACGCCTCGCCCTCATCCGTTGAAACGCCCGTGTGATAGAACAAAACGAGCACGAGCAAAAACAGAGTTATGCCAAGGAGATACGGCGCGGCAGCCTTGAAAAACTTGAAATTAAGCTTTGAAGCCGCAAGCATTGCAACGACACCGAAAACCGCGAATATCAACTGCCTGAAAAAATAATGATATGAATTGCCCCTCATAAAATAGGAATAGGGATAAGAAGCCGAAAAGAGCATAACGAGCCCGATTGCAAGAATAACGATGGTGAGGGCAAAAAACGGAATATCTATTCCGCCCGTTACAAGGTAATCCGCCTTGAACTTGGCAAAATTAAAAAATCTGCTTGCCTTGACGCGGGTTTTGCCGTCGTCATATGAACGGGCACTGCGAGTGCGCTTTGACTTGCCAGCGCCTTCCTGCGGTGCAGGCTCGCCTTCATGGCGGTAACGGACGGGAGGTGTTAATTTTTCAGGCATATTATCACAATCCTTTGGGGGTGTAGTTTATAAATTTGCTGTTATCATTTTGCGCCGCCGAAAGCGATAAGAAGCACCGCAATTGCACAGCCGATTGCATTAACCGTTGAGAAAACGACGCAAATCTTTTTTTCCTTCCAGCCGCACATTTCAAAATGATGATGGATGGGAGCCATTTTGAAAACACGCTTACCGTGAGTGATTTTAAAATAGCCGATTTGGATAATATCGCTCATGGTTTCGCAAACGTAAACAATACCTATCGGGAGAAGAAGCAGCGGGCACTTGATTGCAAAGCCGAGCGAGGCAACCATACCGCCGAGGAAGAGCGAGCCCGTATCGCCCATAAAGGTTTTGGCGGGATTCCAGTTCCAGCAAAGAAAGCCGCAAACGCCGCCGAGCAACGCTGCCGAGATAATGCCGAGCCCTGCGAAGCCCTGAATGTAAGAAATGACTATAAACGCAATCGCCGCTGTTGCGGTAACCGATGAGCATAAGCCGTCAATACCGTCCGTAAGATTAACCGAATTCACGCAGCCGTAAACGATAATGATTGAAAGCGCCCAGAACACGATTGCAGTAAATATATTTTTTGAAAAATCTACGTTTCCGATGAACGGAAGATACCAGACGTAATTTTTGGAAAGCCAGAGAGTTAAAACGTATGCAACCGTCATCAGAAGCTGACCGAGAGTTTTCTGCTTTGCGGAAAGCCCCTCGTTTCTCTTAAGCTTAATCTTGATAAAATCATCGCAGAAGCCGACGATTCCGCAACCGAGCGCAAGCACAAGACCTGCGATAACGAGCACGTTTTCCCTGCCGCTGAGTATTGCCGAATAATCGGACTCCATATTTCCGCCGCTGATAACAAAAATAATTGCGGAAACAACGAAGGCAACAACGATTCCGATTGCAAACATAATGCCTCCCATATTAGGAGTGCCCTGCTTTGACTTATGCCAAGAGGGACCGATTTCAAGAATAGTCTGCCCGAATTTAAGCTTTCTTAACCAAGGAATGATAACAAAGCCGAGCGCTGCGGTTACGCCGAAGGCGATTACCGAGCTGATGATGATTGCATAAGTTACGTTCATTTAGAATTCCCACCTTTTATAGATTTCGGAAATCACATCCTCAAGATGCATTCCCCTGCTTGCCTTAAACAAAACCGCGTCGCCCTTTTGAGCGGTTTCAAAAAGCTTTTCGGTTAAAGCCTCCTTGCTTTCAAAGAGAAATGCGTTTGCAAGCCCGTTTTCCTTTGCGCCGCTGACGGTTTTTTCCGAAGCCGTGCCGACGCAGAAAAGATAATCAATTTTATTTTCAGCCGCCGTTTTGCCGACCTGATAATGAGCCTCATCGCTGAAATCGCCAAGCTCAAGCATATCGGAAAGCACGGCGATTTTTTTGTTTGCCTTAACCGAGGCAAGCGTTTTTAGCGCCGCCCTCATTGAATCGGGCGAGGCGTTATAGCAATCCTCGATTGAGGTTATGCCGTTTGCGTTAACGCATTTCTGCCTCATACCCGCGGGGACGTACTGAGAAAGCGCGTCTGCCGCAGCCTGCGGCTCAACGCCGAGGAAATATCCCGCAGCAAACGCCGCAAGCGCGTTATAAACGTTATGCACGCCGATGGTCGGGATAACAATTTTCTGCTGCTTACCGTAATACGAAACGGTGAACGAGGTTTGCGAGTTTTCCTCGGAAATATTCAACGCCTTGAAATCAGCGTCGCAATCAATGCCGAAACGAACGAGCTTATAACCCTCCGCCGTAACGGTGGCAAGCATATCGTTATCGCCGTTAACAATCAGCGGCGCGCCCTTTTCAAGCCCCTCGAGGAGCTCAAGCTTTGCCTTGAGTATGCCCTCGCGCGAGCCGAGATTTTCAATATGGGAAACGCCGATATTGGTAATCATACCGACGGTGGGGCGAACCTGACGGGTTAAACGGCTGATTTCGCCGAAGTGATTCATACCCATTTCAATAACGGCTGCTTCAACGGAATTATCAAGCTGAAACAGCATTTGCGGAACGCCGATTTCGTTATTGAGATTGCCCTGGGTTTTGATTGCGTTATATTTTGCACCGACAACCAGAGCCGTGAATTCCTTGGTTGTGGTTTTACCTACGGAGCCAGTAAGCCCGACAACCGGAATATTAAACCTGCTTCTGTAATACCCCGAAAGCTCAAGCATTGCCTTTGCAGTATCCTCAACGAGAACGTAGGCGCCGCCGTCAAGCGGGGTTTCCTTTGAAATCATAACCGCCGCCGCACCCTTTTGGAGCGCTTCCTTTGCAAACTGATGAGCATCAAAACGCTCGCCGATTATGCAGATGAAAAGGCAACCCTCGGTTATCTTTCTCGTATCAATACAAACGGAGTTAACAACCGCCTCTTTATTGAAGCTGCCGCCCGTTGCTGCAGCGATTTCGGATAATTTTAATTCTTCCATTATTCTGCTTCCTCTGCCAGAATTTCGGCAACAGCTTCCCTTTCATCAAAATGAATCGTGCCCGTGGGTAAAATTTGATAGGTTTCGTGCCCCTTGCCTGCAAGCAGAATTATATCCTGAGGCTGAGCGTTTTTGATTGCGAAGCGGATTGCTTCCTTTCTGTTTTCAACAACCTCATAAGGGGTTGAAACGCCCTTCATTCCCTCAAGAATATCCTCAATGATTGCGGACGGGTTTTCGGAACGCGGATTATCCGAGGTAACGATGCAGAAATCGGAAAGCTCTGCGGCAATCTTGCCCATAAGCGGGCGCTTGGTTCTGTCTCTGTCGCCTCCGCAGCCGAAGAGGGTTACGACCCTTTTCGGCGCAATTTCACGCAGGGAGGAAATAATGTTCTCCATACCGTCCGGAGAATGAGCATAGTCAATAATAATCGTGAAATTCTTACCGGGCGTGGGCACGACCTCAATTCTGCCCTTAACGCCGTTTGATTTTGAAATTGCGGTGAGCACGTTATCAAAGCTGATGCCCAGAGTGAGCGCAATCGTTGCGGCGCAGAGAGAATTATAAACCGAGAACCTGCCGGGAATCGGGCAATTAACCTTGCCGATAAGCTCGCCGACGAGCTGATACTCAACGCCGTCCGCCTTAAACTGAACGTTCTTTGCAACGTAATCCGCGCTGTTTGTATTGATTGCGTATGAAACCACGCTGCAGGGCAAATCGGAAACGATTTTAAGCCCGTACTTATCGTCCGCGTTAGTAACTGCGGTTTTGCAATGCTCAAAGAGCATACGCTTGGAATTATAATAATTCTCCCAGGTTTTATGATAATCAAGATGATCCTGAGTTAAATTCGTGAAGGCGCCGATTTCAAATTCAAGCCCTGCAACCCTTCCCTGTGCAAGCGCCTGAGAGGAAACCTCCATAACGCAGTATTCACATTCAGCCTCAACCATCTGAGCAAAAAGCTTCTGAAGCTCGTAAGGCTCGGGCGTTGTAAATTTTGCGGGATATGCCTCGTCGCAAATCATATTCTGCACGGTGCCGATTAAGCCGACGCGCTTGCCCGAATTTTCCAAAATCTGCTTAACGAGAAAGGTCGTCGTGGTTTTGCCGTTCGTGCCCGTTAAGCCGATAAGCTTAAGCTTTTCAGCAGGATTTCCGAAGAAGTTTGCGCAGATTCTTGAATAAGCCGTGCGCGTGTTTTCAACGATAATCTGATTGAAAAGCCCCAGATCGCAATCGCTGACTACTGCGGCTGCGCCCTTTTCAAGCATTTCCTCCGCAACCTTGCGACCGTCAAAATTTGCGCCCGATATGCAGACGAAAACGGAGCCCTCCTTTACCTGACGGGAGTCCTGAGTTACGTCAAGCACCTCAACGTCGCGCGCGAAGCCGCTGTGTTCAATGTTTTCTAATAGCTGTGAAAGTTTCATATCTTTTCCCACCTTTGGGTTTATTAAAAAATTTAATCAAGAACTGCCTGTGTTGATTTGAAGGTTACCGTGATTACCGTGCCGAGCTCAACCTCCGTGCCCTCCGCCTCGCTCTGCTTATAGGCAACAACAAGGGCGTTGGTTGAATCATTACCCGCGATTTCCATATTCAGGTTTTTATCGGCGGCAAGGCGGTTTGCCTCAGTTACGGTTAAGCCCGTGAAATCGGGCACGGTTGTGGTTTGCTTATCCTTGGTTTCGGTGTAAAGAATTACTCTGCCGCCGCTCGGGATAGTGTCGTTATTAGTCGGCGACTGCTTACCTTATACTTCAAGCCCGCATTGCTGAGCGTGCTTTCCGCATCGTCAAGAGCCTTGCCGATTACATTCGGAGTTTTGATGGACAAATCCTTTAATTCATCCTCGCTGTATTTCGGCTCTATGCCAAGCTCGTTCATAGCTTCTTTAATAACCACAGCGGCAACCGGAGCGCAGATTGCGCCGCCGCCCAAATCAACGCTTGGCTCATCACAGATAATAAGCATTGCGATTTGCGGGTTATCCGAAGGAGCAATTGCGGCGAAGGAAACGATATACTTGTTTCTCTCGCCCTCGGCGCTTTCGCCGAGCTTCGTTGAAGTACCGGTTTTACCGCCGACGTTATAACCGGCAACGTAGCCGTTTTTACCCGTGCCGTTATCAACAACGGAGCGCATCATCGTTGCAACCGTTTTTGAGGTTTCCTCGCTGATAACCTGGCGAACTACCGTGGGCTGAGTTTTTGAAACCGTGTTGCCCTCCGTGTCCTTAATCTCGGAAACGATATAGGGCTTGAGGAGCTTGCCGCCGTTGGCGATTGCGCAAAGCCCCGTACAAACCTGAATCGGAGTTAAGCTGTTCGTCTGGCCGAAGGAAGCGGAGGAAAGCTCAACGATGCCGTACTGCTTTTCCTCATAATACTGAGGCGCCGCCTCACCCGGAAGGTCGATGCCCGTTCTCTGAGTGAAGCCGAAGCCGTCAAAATACTTAAAATAGTTGTGAACGCCGAGCTTCTGACCTATTGTGATAAAAAACGGGTTGCAGGAGTTTTCAAGCCCCTGAGTTAAATTTTCAGTGCCGTGCCCCGCGTGATTATGGCAGTGCATAATGTATTTATCAACCTTTATTGCGCCCGTGCAGGTGTAGCTTGTATCAAGATTTACTACGTCCTCCTCAAGCGCAGCCGAAGCCATAAAGGTTTTGAAAACCGAGCCGGGAACGTACGTATCGGAAACTACGAAATTTCTCCACTGGCGCTGAACGTATTCGCTTTCCTTAAGGGCTTTTTCTTCATCGCCCTCGGTTTCCTGAATATCCTTAATGTATTTATCGTAGGTTATCTTTCTCGGATTATTGCAATCAAAATCGGGAAGCGAAGCCATTGCAAGCACCGCGCCCGTGTTGCAGTTCATTACAACTCCGTAGCAGCCCTTTGCGGAATACTCCTCAAGCGTGCTTCTGAGCTCCTTTTCAAGATAGTACTGAATTGTTGTGTTAATCGTGAGATTAAGCGAATAGCCGTCCTGCGGGGCGATTGAGGTTTCGTAATCGTCTGAAATTGAATTGCCCTTGGAGTCCTTTGCGGTAATCGTTCTGCCGTTGGTGCCCGTCAACTCCTTATCGTAATACGCCTCGAGTCCTTCAAGACCCTGGTCATCCGCGCCCGTGAAGCCGATAACCGAGGAAGCAAGCTCGCCGTAAGGATAATATCTTTTAGTTGCCTGCTCAAAGCCGATGCAGAGTGAAAGCTTATTTTCGTGAACGAAATCCGCGATGGTTTCCTTTACTCTGTTTTCAACGTCCTTTTCAACGACCTGATACTGATTTTCAGCCGTGCTCTTTTCATATAGCTTTGCCTTTTGCTCTTCGTCATATTCAAAGGTTTCGGCAAGGAAATCAACAATCTTATCGCGGTCATCCTCCTTGATGTTTGACGGGTCGAGGAACACCGTCCACACCGTTGCGGACTGAGCAAGCACGTTGCCTGCGCTGTCGTAAATCGTGCCGCGCATTGCCTCAATCTCTTTATCCGAAAGCTGCTGGCTCTGCGCCTTTTCGGCATATTCGGAGCCCTTCACAATCTGAATATAAAAAAGGCGAGCCACGTCTGCCGTTAACAGGAACGCGATAACGATTCCCATTATCAGAACTCTTGAAGCCAAACCCTTCCTGAATCTCGACATATTAGACCGCCTTTCAACCTTGCTTATAAGTTATATCTTATATAAATATATTTACTGAGAGTTAAGATAATACTTAACTCTCAGAAGAAATTCAAATTATTTTAATTACCTGCATTAGCTGAAATCGCAATTTCAGCCTCTTCTTCGGGCATAAGTGCACCCTCCCCCGAAACGGCAGCAGCACGCTGAAGCCTGAATTCAGTGGAGTCAATATACTTTATCTGATTTGACTGCAGACGGGTCATACCAAGGTTTTCAACCGCATAAGCGTCAATCTGCGAAACGGAAACCATGGATTCAAGCTCTGCATTAAGGCTTACGTTTTCGCTGTTTGCAATTGCAATTTCATTCTTTATGGACCTGATGCTGCAGTTAAGCTCGTTTTTCTGCACGTAGGTAAACAAAACGCCTGAGAGCATAACAATGCAAAGCGCGGTTACGCCTATAATTGAAAGCATTCTTACGAACGCGTTATGCTGCTCCTTCTGAAGCTCATCGGCGCTTTTTCTTTTTTTATTGGGCGCAACCTTTAAGCCCCTGCCCGTATCGGGGCGAAGCTTTGGGGCTGCGGAGCTTCTGGTTTGATTAAACGCATTTAATGCATACGAAGCATCAGAGACGTATGAATACCTGCGAAAATCATTACTCTGAACCATTTTAAACCTCTCCCCTCTTTAATATTCCAAGCTTCAGAACTTTCTGAAAGCCCTGAGCCTTGACGATCTTGCTCTCGGATTATCCGCCAGCTCCCTTACCGTGGGCGCTTTGGATTTGAACGGCAGCTCGCCCTTAGGCTTATTGCCGCACACGCAAACCGGAAACTCCTTAGGGCAGGTGCAGCCCCGAGTCCACTCCGCGAATTTTTCTTTGACAATTCTGTCTTCCAGCGAATGGAAGGTGATAACAGCGATTATGCCGCCGGGGTTAAGGCAATCAAAAGCATCGTCAAGCGCTTGCCTCAAGCTGTCCAGCTCGCCGTTAACCTCTATTCTGATTGCCTGAAAGGTTTTGCGGGCGGGATGCCCTTTTTTCAGTTCCTTTGCAGGCATTGATTTTTTTATTATATCCACCAGCTCAAAGGTGGTTTCTATCGGCTTTTCTGCCCTTGAAGCAACGATATTCCTTGCAATCGCACGGCTGAACTTTTCCTCGCCGTATTTCCATATCACGCTTGCAAGCTCTGCTTCCTCATACTCGTTAACAACGTCATAGGCGGATAGCCCGGATTTTGACATTCGCATATCAAGCGGCGCATCCTGATGAAAGGAAAAGCCTCTTTCCCCGTTATCGAGCTGAAAGGAGCTTACGCCCAAATCAAGCAGAAGCCCGTCTATCCCCCAAACACCGAGTGAGGAAAGAATGCCCTTGATGTTTGAAAAATTATCGTTAACGATTGTTACGTTATCAAATTCCGAAAGCCTTTCGGTTAGAACCGAAATTGCATCCGGGTCCCTGTCAATTGCAATCAGTCGCCCTGCAGCTTTTGCGATTTCTCTTGAATGACCGCCGCCGCCTGCGGTGCCGTCTGCAATAATTTTATTCTTATTTATCTCAAGCGCTGCGATTGCCTCATCAAACAGCACGCTTTTATGGTTAAATTCCATATTCGTCAAGAATATCCTCTACCGCCTGATACTCAATAGCGTTGAGCTGTTCGCCGAAGAGCTCGCAATTCCAGATTTCAATTCGTTTATTATTACCGAAAACCTCTGCCTCATCAGCATCGTCAAGCTTAGCCCATTTTCTGTTTTCCTCATTGAGGAGGAGCCTGCCCTGACCGTCAAGTCCAACCTTTTCCGCGTTTGCAGAGAAGAAAAATTCAAGCTGCTTTCTGTCCTTCTGATTAACGGTATCGTGAATTTTCTGCATAAACGTGTTCCACTCTTCCATAGGATAGAGAGCGAGACACTTGCCGAAGCCGCGGCTTGCAATAAACTCATTGCCGAGCGCGCTGCGCATATTTGCAGGAATTGAAATTCTGCCCTTTGCGTCAATCTTATGCTTTTTGTGGCCAACGAAATATTCTTCCATCCGGCTCTCCTCCTTTCGTGAAACGGTCTGATTTGGGAAATCCTGTAAAAGTTCAATTGATTTTTATGGGATTTATATGAATTTCTATGGGATTTGCCGCCACAATGACCATTATAATAAGGATTAATATGAAAGTCAATAGGCAAAATCTCAATAATTCAATTTGTAACAGAATTGTAATAACCGTTGTGTTAAGCGCATTTTTATGCTATAATTTCAAAAAAAGATGAATGAGGTTTTGCTATGGCAGATTACAAAACGACCTGGCGTGAAAAGATTTTTTACGGCGTCGGCGCAATAGGCTTAGACCTTTCATACGGTCTTTTCTATTCATACCTTTCATATTATCTTTCAAGCGTGCTTGGGCTTAAGGAGGGCTTTTTGCTGCTGCTTACCCCGATTGCGAGAATCTGGGACGGCGTTAACGACCCGATTATGGGCACGATTGTTGATAATACCAAAACAAAGCACGGCAAATACCGCCCGTGGATTATTATCGGCGCACTTTCAAACGCAATTGTTTTGGCGCTGCTTTTCACCTCCTTTGGTATGAGCGGCACGAAGCTTTACGTTTACATTGCGTTTATGTATATTCTTTGGGGTATGACGAACACTATGGCGGACATTCCCTACTGGTCGATGATACCGAGCTTTACCAACGACCCTTTGGACAGGAATATGGTTGCAACCGTTGCGCGCACCTTCAGCGGGTTCGGTCAGGGCTTAATCACAGTGCTTACGCCGATTATTCTGCCCCTGCTTTCAAGCGGAATTTCTTCAAACGACAACGGATATACCGCAGGCGGGTTTTCAAAATGGGCAACGATTTGCGGAGCAATGCTGGTAACCTTTGCCGTTGTCTGCGTGCTTTCCACCAAGGAGCGCAACGTTGTTTACAATAAAGAAAAATTCAGCTTCAAAGAAATGTTTAAGGTTATCGCGCATAACGACCAGCTTGTTGTGTTTATGATTTTTGCGATGATTTCAAACGCAGGCTGGTATCTTACAAGCGGCACGGCGGTTTACTATTTCACGGACGTTTTGGAGTACCCTAAAGCACAGAGCTGGTTTGCAATGATAGGCGCAGTCGGTTCCGTGCTTGGTCTGTTAGTTATCCCCGTGCTTGATAAATGGTTTTCAAATTACAGGATTTACCAGATTTCGCTGCTGCTGACTATTCTTGGCTATATACTTATGTACATTTTCGGCCCTGTGCTTAAGATTATTA
This sequence comes from uncultured Eubacterium sp., assembly GCA_905234995.1. GTDB lineage: Bacteria > Bacillota > Clostridia > Oscillospirales > Acutalibacteraceae > Eubacterium_R. The sequence continues at coordinate 11,321 of CAJOJV010000039.1, forward strand.
TTGCGCTTGATTTTTGCTATATTCTGGCAAGCATCGGCATCGGCTCAATGTTTGTTGCACAAACGGTTTTCCTTGCCGATATCGTTGATTACGGCGAATTCAAATCAGGCAAGAGAAATGAGAGCATCACTTTTTCAATGAAGGGCTTTTTGCAGAAGATGGCATACACCATTCAGACTGTATTTCTCTTCGGGGGGCTCGGCATTATGGGCTACAACGCACAGATTAAAAGCGGAGTTATTAATGCACAGACCAAAACCGCAATCGGCATTATCTGCTTCGCAATTCCTCCGGTACTGATAGCAATTTCATTGATTATTTTCAGCACCAAATTCAAGCTTCACGGCGAATTAAAGCAGCAAATCCATGACTACATTTCAGAGCGCATAGCGGAAGGCGCGGAGGATTAAAAAAAGAACCTTGCACGATTGTGCAAGGTTCTTTTTAGTGGTCAGTTGTCAAGGGGATACCCGCACCCATCGCCCCGCAAAATATGATTGCCCGAGCGCAGCGAGATACCTTTAATTTCGCATCAAAAAAGATGACAGGGGTACGTCCCCTGTCATCTTTTTGCGGGAGGGCGCGGAGACCCTCCCCCTACAAATTTTATCTTTAATATTGCGTGTTATCCGCGATGGTGCAGTTTACAAGTGCGCCGTTGCTTACCGTGCCGTAAACGAGGACGAGCGTGCCGAAGGCGGGAAGCTCAAAATCGCCCGAAATGCCAATCGTCCAGGAGTTGTCATAGTATGCATCCTGGAGAGTTTTATCATCAAGCACTCTGCCGTAGCAGCAGACCGTTTTGCCTTCAAACGCATCGCTCTTGTTAACGATATTGACTGCCTGCACCCTTTCAAGCGTGTTATCCATTGAAAGCATATCAATATCATAATCCCTTGCCTTAAACGCCGTTTTAACGGTAACCTCTGGATTAACAATCCAGAGCCCGTCAAGCGCAGCTGCGTTAACCTCATAGGTTCCGCTTACGGTGACGAGCGAGCCGTTCGTCGGAATATCGGCGCCGTCGTTAAATTTGATTTCCCACTGCCAGTCGCAGCACTTAGTCTGGTCGTTATAACCCCAGACGTAATATCTTACAACGCCGTTATATTCATCATAGATTGTGGCAAAGGTGCCTTCCTTTTGCGCCTGCTGGCCGTCATAATCCTGCTTCTGATCGTTATAGAATATATTCTGATAAAGAGTATATTCCATAGTATCAAGCACCGTTGGCATCTGCTCGTCTGCAACAGGAGTTGCGTCAGCATCCGTATTATCGCCCGAAGCGGCACAGCCTGCAAACACTGCAAACACCAACGCAAGGCAAAAAATAACCGAGAATACCTTTTTCATTTTTAAAGGCCCCTAATCGCTCAAAAAATCAGCACCACCAAAGTGATGCTGATTTTAATTTGTTCATTTTCAATCAAAATTACTGACCGTTTTTCTTATTCATAATGCCCTGGCGAATTCTCCTGACGTCAGCAAGTGCCTTATAAAGAGAATCATCAATTGCAAGGAGGGTGTCATCAGCATAGTTATTTACTGCTGTGAGCATTTCGCGGCTCTTATTCTGAGCAGACGTAACCATATCGTTTGCCTGAGTTGTGGCATTGCCGAGGATTTCGGAAGCCTGATTCTGAGCATTGTGGATATAAGTATCGCCTTCTTCGTGAGCCTTAGCGATGATATCTGCAGCCTCAGCCTGAGCGGTCTGAGTAATCTGATCTCTTGCAACGAGCTCGCGAGCCTGAGCCTGAGCCTCTGCGATAATATCTGCAGCCTCTTTCTTAGCCTCATCAATAATAGTGTTTCTTGAATCAACGATAGCCTTAGCCTGCTTCGTTTCCTGAGGCGTGTTTAAACGGATATCCTCAATTATTGTTTTAATCTTTTCAATGTCAACAAGGCTTTTTTTGGACATCGGCACGGACGTAGCGTCATCAAGCACATCCTCTAAATCCTCAAGTAAAATATCGGTATTGGTCATTTTATTTTTCTCCTTTACATCTTTTTATAACGTCATCTAAAATTTCGCCGGGAACAAATTGTGAAACGTCTCCGCCGAGACGGCAAACCTCTTTAACCATACTGGAGGAAAGAAACATATTCTTGCCCCTTGCGGCGATAAACACCGTTTCAATTTCGGGATAAAGGCTTTTATTCGTGAGCGCCTGCTGAAATTCATAATCAAAATCAGAAACTGCCCTTAAGCCCTTAACAATTGCAGAGGCATTATTCTCCTTTGCATAATTCACAAGAAGCCCGTTATATGTATCAACCGTTACGTTTTCCTTATTAACGCAGCGCTCAATCATATCCATACGCTCTTCAAGTGAAAAAAGAGGATGCTTTTCACTGTTGCTCATTACCAGAACAATAACCCTGTCAAAAAGCTCTGCCGTGCGCTCAATGATATCCTTATGCCCGAGGGTTACCGGATCAAAGCTGCCGGGGCAAATTGCAATTTTCATCTCAGAAACTACTGTCCTTTCGGTAAAGAGTGATTTTAACCTTGCCGTAATTCCTGCTGCGGAAGGTTTTGAAATCGCCGAATTCCTCGGGCAATTCCTCATCCCTTGCAGTTTCACAGGCGATAATACCGTCCTCACTCATAAGCTCGGCGAGCTTTGGCAAAGCCGCGATTACCAGCCCCTTATGATACGGCGGGTCAAGAAATGCAATGTCATAAACGCCCTTTCTTGAAAGAAAGCTGATGGCATCGCAAAAAACGGTTTGCGAATTATCATTAAATCCGCAATGGGAAATATTGCTTTCAACCACTGCCATTGCAGCCCTGCTGTTTTCAACGAAGGTGCAAACGCGAGCGCCGCGGGAAAGCGCTTCAATTCCGAGCTGGCCGCAGCCTGCGAATAAATCAAGCACGCGCTTATCCTCAATTTCAAATTGAATCATACTGAAAAGCGCCTCTTTAACGCTTTCAGAGGTGGGGCGCGTTATCTCCTCACCCGGGAGGGTTTGAAGCCGCCTGCCGCCTGCAGTGCCCGTTATTACTCTCATCATATCAGCACACCCGATTGCAATATTTCCTAAATATTTTACTTATATATTATACCCACGATAAAGTTCATAGTCAAGTTACAAAACGGATTTTTACGAATTATGGTAAAAATTGAAAATATCCTGTGCGTTTTTGTGTGAAATTGACGGACAAGCCGTCAACTCCTCAACGCTGCACTCCCTGATTGCCTTAATCGTTTTGAAATGCTTTAACAGCGCCTTAGCCTTAGCCTCCCCTATACCCTCAATCTGAAGCAGGCTTGAGGAAAGCGTGGATTTTTGGTGCTTTTTATGGTGATACGTGATTGCAAAGCGGTGCACCTCCTCCTGCATATTGGAAACGAGGGTGAACGCCGCGCGGTGGGAATTAATTTCAATCTCGCCGCCGTTATACGCGATGGCGCGCGTGCGGTGCTTGCTGTCCTTGACCATACCGAAAACGGGCACTTCAATATTCATACTTTTTATCACGGGAAGCACTGCGTTAACCTGCGGCTCACCGCCGTCAAGCAAAATCAAATCGGGCAGAATTTTAAAGGTGCTGCCCTCTTCGTCGTTATGATAGTGATTAAAACGTCGGGTTAGAACCTCGTTCATCGAGCCGACGTCATTCTGCCCGTCAAAGCCCTTGATTGAGAAGCGCTTATAGGCGGATTTCATCGGTCTGCCGTTATGGAAAACAATCATTCCCGCAACGTTATCCGAGCCGAAGGTGTGAGAAATATCGTAGCTTTCGATATACTCGGGAGGCTTGGAAAGCCCCAGCATCTCCGTAAGCTCCTCAAGCGCGGCATATTCCCTGCCGAGCCTGCCGTCGTTCTGAGCAAGATGCTCATTTGCATTCTGAACGCACATCTTGACGATAGAAAGATGCTCGCCCTTTTGCGGGTGTATAAACTCAACCTTTTTGCCGCGCTGACTTTCAAGATATTCGCGCAGAAGCTCCTCATCCTCAACCTCGCCGTCAAGCGCAATTCGGGCTGCAACGCGCGGGCGCATTGAATAATAGCGCTCAATAAGCTCAAAGCGCGCATTGGGCAAATCTTCAACGGAATCAAGCAGCCAGTGCTCGCTGTCCGTAAGCCTGCCGCCCTCAAAGCGAAGCACCTCAAAGCAAGCCTTTTTCTTGCCGTTGACAAGGGCAAAAACATCCTCCTCCGGCACGTTGATTGAAACAACCTTTTGCTTTTCATCAAGGTTTTTGATTGCCTTAATCCTGTCGCGCAGCTTGGCGGCTTCCTCAAACTGCAAATTCTCGGAAAGCTCGTTCATCTGAGCGGCCATCTCGCGCACTGCCTGCTGGCTGCCGCCCTTTAAAAAGGCAACGGCATCTGCGATATTCTGCTGATACTCCTCCTTGGAAATTTTGCCCGCACAGGGAGCCGAGCAAAGCCCCATAAAGCCGTTAAGGCAGGGGCGGGATTTGCCGTAATCCTGCGGGAAGCGCTTGTTGCAGCGGGGCAGCTTGAAAATCTTTAAGGTTTCCTCAACCGCCTGCTTAACCGAAAAGCTTGAAACGTAGGGTCCGATATAGGTTGCGCCGTCGTCGTCAATGCGCTTGCACTCGGAAATCTTAGGGAAATCGCCCTTCGTAATCTTGATATAGTTATAGCCCTTATCATCCTTGAGCAGGATATTATATTTGGGCTGATGCTGCTTGATAAGAGAGCATTCAAGCACGAGGGCTTCAAACTCCGTGTCAACAAGGATGTAATCAAAATCATCCACGTTTTCAACCATTCTGATAACCTTCAGCGAATGGTTTGAATGTGATCCGAAATAAGACGACACGCGGTTTTTGAGCTTTTTCGCCTTGCCGATATATATGATTTTTTTGCTTTTATTTTTCATTATATACACGCCCGGCTGCTGCGGGAGTGCCATTGCTTTTTTGCGAAGCTCTTTTTCCGTCATAAAAACACCTGCAAAGTATTAATTATAGTTATAATAACATATAAAAATACCGTGGTAAAGAAAAAAAATACGGCGCATAGCGCCGTATAATCTGAAATATAAAAATTAAATGTTGAAAGGATTAGTCAGTGAAGCCGCTTTTTACGAGAGCAACAAGACCCTCAACTGCCTCTTCTTCATCAGTGCCGTCAGCGATGATTCGGATGTCTGTGCCGCCCATAATGCCAAGAGAAAGCACACCGAGGAGCGATTTAGCGTTTACTCTTCTTTCTTCCTTTTCAACCCAGATTGAGGATTTAAACTCATTAGCCTTCTGAATAAAGAATGTTGCCGGACGAGCATGAAGTCCAACCTGATTTTCAACCTTTACATCTTTTACAAACATACTGTAACCTCTCATCATTTAAAGAATTATTATTAAGTTTTTCATTTGTTACGCTTATTATATCATCAAAAATCAATTGGTCAACAAATTGAGGCAAACTTCGTATGAGTAATTAATTTAACACAAAATATTGAGTTTGATTTTGTGCACATTTCACATAATTTTTTTACTGCTTTTCTTTACTGTCAAAAACTTCTGTTGAATTTGCTTGATTATTCTTAAGTTGCTTTAAATAGTCCAAATCCGATTTGGACAATTCCGCATTAAAAAGCATATCCGGACGGCGGCTAAGCGTACGCTCAAGCGACTGCTCACGCCTCCATTTTTCAACGTTTGCGTGATGCCCCGTAAGAAGCACCTCGGGCACCTGCCTGCCGCGCCATTCAAAGGGGCGCGTGTATTGCGGGTACTCAAGCAGCGAATTATAATGGCTTTCCTCTGTGAAGCATTCATCATCGGAAAGCACGCCCGGAAGCATTCTTGAAACCGCGTCCGCAACTATCAGCGCGGGCAGCTCGCCGCCCGTTAAAACATAATCGCCGACTGAAATTTCCTCAGGCTGCAGCTCCTCAATAACTCGCTCGTCAATACCCTCATAATGGCCGCACAAAAGCGCGATATTATCAAGCTGTGCAAGCTCCTTAACCCTTTGCTGAGTCAGGGTTTTGCCCTGCGGAGTCAGATAAATCAGATGGGGCTTTGCACCCGTCTGAGCGCAGATATCCATATAGCAATCATACACGGGCTCAACCTGCATAATCATACCCATTCCACCGCCGTAAGGCGTATCGTCCACACGGCGGTGCTTATCCTTGGTATAATTGCGGATATCGGTGCAGACAATCTGCACCCTGCCCGCCCTCTGCGCTCTGCCCAAAATGCTTTCGTTTGTGTAAGCCTCACACATTTCGGGAAAGAGAGTTAATATATCAATCCTCATCAAAAAGCCCCTTCATAGGTTTAATTCTGATCACCTGAAATTCAACGTCAATTTCAACGATAACGTCCTCAATCATAGGAATAAGCGTGTGCTTGCCCCAGCTTTCAATATCAAGAATATCGGAAGCGCCGTAATTGAGCACGTCGCAAACCCTGCCGTATTCCTGCTCCGTTTCGGAATCAACGACGTAGCAGCCGATTAAATCCTCAATATAGTTATGCCCTTCCTCGATAACGGCGTCGTCACGGTTGACAAAAAGAATTTTGCCCTTGAGCTTTTCCGCTTCGTCAATACTGCTGATTTCCGCAAGCTTAACTATTGCGTTATTTTTCTGCGGTCTTGCCGCAGTAAGCGTGAGCTGCTGAGTGCCGTTTTCATCAAGATAAAGGGTTTTGAACTGCTTTAAATAATCAATATCATCGCACCAAAGCTCAAGCTTAACCTCGCCCTTTAAGCCGTGGGTATTAATGATTTTTCCGATTTCCAAAAACTGTTTCATAACGTTCCTCAAAAAAAGAAGCCCTCATCAAATGAGGGCAATTCCTTTTAGTCAATTTCAACTGAAATCTTCTGGTCGTTTCTTGTTGCAGCGGCACGCATAACAACGCGAATTGCCTTTGCAATTCTGCCCTGCTTGCCGATTACCCTGCCCATATCCTCTTCAGCAACATGAAGGTGATAATAGATTACGCCCTCTTCATCAGGTTCATCAACATCAACGACAACAGCATCGGGATTATCAACCAATCCCTTTGTGATGGATATTAACAAATCTTTCAAAGAAAACACCTCCGTTTTAATCTGATTTGAAAATCAAAAGAGATTAAAGAATGCCTTCTTTTTTAAGGATGCTCTTAACTGTATCAGTCGGCTGAGCACCGTTTGCAATCCACTTCTTAGCCTTTTCTGCATCAATCTTAATCTCTGCAGGCTCTGTCATTGTGTTATAGTAACCGATTTCCTCAATGAAACGACCGTCTCTGGGATATCTTGAATCTGCAACAACAACACGATAGAAGGGAGCCTTCTTTGCGCCCATTCTGCGAAGTCTGATTTTTACTGCCATTTTAGTTACCTCCAAAATTCTTTACAGCATATTTATTAACATATTTACTAACCAAAATAAAATTGGGTTAATACAAATTAAAATCCGAAAGGATTATTGTTTTTTGCGCCGCCCGTCATTCCCATCATTTTCTGAGCCATCTCGGGGTTTTGCTGCATCATTCGGCGCATTTTTTTGCTGACCTTGGGGCCGCCCTTATTGCCGCCGAACTGGCTTATCATCTTTTTCATCTGCTTGAACTGGGAAAGGAGCCTGTTAACATCCTCCACCTGCCTGCCGCAGCCTGCAGCAATTCTGCGTTTTCTTGAGGGATTGATGATTTCGGGATGCGCCCTTTCCTCCTTAGTCATTGAATAAATGATTGCACGAAAGCGGTCAAACGCGCCCTCGTCAATATCCTCATCCTTAATCTTGCCGCCGAGCCCGGGTATCATCTTGATAGTATCCTTGATGCTGCCCATACGCTCCAGCTGCTCAAACTGGTCAAGCAAATCGTTTAAATCAAATTTATTCTTTGCAAGTTTCTTTTCAAGCTCTGCCGCCTTTTTCTCATCAAGGCTCTGCTCTGCCCTTTCAATGAAGGAAAGCACATCGCCCATACCGAGAATACGGGAAGCCATTCGGCTTGGATGGAAGGTTTCCAAATCGCCGAGCTTTTCGCCCGTGCCGACGAATTTAATCGGCTTGCCCGTTACGGCTCTTACCGAAAGCGCCGCGCCGCCGCGGGTGTCACCGTCAAGCTTCGTAAGAATTACGCCGTCAATGCCGAGCGTTTCGTTAAAGCTTTTAGCAACGTTAACGGCGTCCTGACCCGTCATAGCGTCGATTACGAGAAGGATTTCATTCGGATGCAC
>CAJOJV010000040.1 GCA_905234995.1 uncultured Eubacterium sp.
GCAGACATTTTTACTACCGTAGACGGTCCCCCCTGTTACTTTGTGACATCTCCCCGTTAAGCGGGGAGTACCTAACAGGGGAATAACCCGCACCCGTTTATAATCGGAGCGAAGCGACCAACACTGGCCACTAGTCACTGACCACTAACCACTAAAAAAGACCATTCCGACTGGAATGGTCTTTTCGTTTAAGTTAAATTAGTCTGCGCTGTAGGGGAGAAGAGCAACCTGACGAGCACGCTTGATTGCTGTTGTAAGCTCTCTCTGATGCTTTGCGCAGGTGCCGGTTACACGGCGGGGAAGGATTTTAGCTCTTTCAGATGTGTACTTATTGAGCTTTGCAATATCCTTATAATCAATGCATTCGCACTTATCTACGCAAAACTGGCAAACCTTTCTGCGGGGCTTTCTTGCGCCGCCTGCTTTGTTATATGCCATAGTGGTTTTCCTCCTTTAAGTTAGAATGGTAAATCGTCGTCATCGCCAACAATTTCATCAAAATCGCTGTTATCAGCATTTGCATAGCTCGGAGCGGGCTGGGCAAACGCAGGAGCTGCGCCTGTGCCATTCTCAGCCTTTGAGCCGCAGAATGAAACGTTGTTTGCAACAACGCGAACGCTCTTTCTCTTATTTCCGTCCTTATCAGTGAAATTATCTGTCTGAATAGAGCCCTCAATTGCAATCATTGAGCCCTTGCGGAAATAACGGGAAACGAATTCGGCAGTCTGACGCCAAGCCGTTACATCAATAAAATCAGACTTTCTGTCCTCGCCCTGGCGGACGTAATTCCTGTCGCAAGCAACCTGGAACTGAACAACGGAAACGCCTGACGGTGTTGTGCGAAGCTCGGGGTCAAAGGTTAATCTGCCCATCAAAACAACGGTGTTAATCATAGATAATCTCCTTTTGCTTATTCGCCTTTAGCAACGATCATTGAGCGGAGAACGCCGTCAGTGATGTTGATAACACGGTCAAGCTCTGCAGGGAAATTCTCATCGCTTTCGAACTGAGCAATAACGTAATAACCCTCTGTTTCGTAGTTGATTGCATAAGCGAGCTTGCGCTTGCCCCATTCGTCAACTTCGCCAAGAGTGCCATTCTTATTGATAAGATCGAAGAACTTTGTTTTGAGAGCCTCAACTGCCTCTTCACCCTTTGTAAGGGAGAAAACCAATACGAGTTCATACTTCTTTAATGCCATTCCTGTGCACCTCCTTCTGGACTATTGGCCCGAAAACTCCTTTCGGGCAAGGATTACTAATATTCATTAGCCTTTGAATTATAACAAAGATAACAATGAATGTCAAGAAGAAATAATATATACTGTGTTGACAAACTGATATTTGCTATATTAAAATGGAATTAACATAATAATTAAATATTAAGAAAGGAGTATTATTATGAAAAAAATATTAAGCCTAATGCTTGCTGTTTTAACGATACTCACCGTTTTCAGCTTTTCAACCACCGCTTTTGCAGATAAGCATCCGGACGGCTGGGCTTATGAGAGCGACGGTAAACAGAACAACTGGTATTACTACGTTGACGGTATGCCGCTGAGCGAGGGTATCTATGAAATAGACGGCAAGGGCTATTATTTCAACTACCAGGGCGTTATGCAGACGGGCTGGGTTTATGACGACGCGTCATACACTGACGAGAACGGTAAATACGTTACCCAATACATCTGGTATTACGCAGGCAGCAACGGCGTGCTTTCCGAGGGCTGGAAAAGCATCGGAAACGTTTGGTATTACTTTGAGCCCGAGGCTTACCATATGTATGCAAACGGAATGTATAACATCGGCAACAGGGCTTACGCTTTCACAAAAAGCGGCGCTATGCGCACGGGCTGGATAAGCGTTGATTTCTCCTATTATGAGGGCGATGACACCGTTACGATTTGGTTTTATGCAGACACAAACGGCGCGCTCGTTAAGGGCTGGAAGCAAATCGGCGGCAAATGGTATTATTTTGACCCGACGGATTATTGGATGTACAGCAACGCAGCCGAAAAAATCAACGGCAAGGTTTATTTCTTCACCTCGAGCGGCGCAATGCTTGCAGGCGGCTGGGGCAAGGATAGCTGTGGCGACTGGTATTATGCAGATGCTAACGGCGCGCTTGCAACGGGCTGGAAGCAGATTGGCGGCAAATGGTATTATTTTGACCTTGAAGAGGGCTTTATGTTCATCGGCGGTCACGAGATTGGCGATAAGGTTTATCTCTTTGACGGCAGCGGCGCATGGATTAAGCCGAGCGGCACAGGCTGGAAGCAGGTAAAATATACCTATACGTACAGCGGTAAGACCTACACCTACACCGACTGGTTCTATTTCAAGAACAGCAAGATAGTTACTGGCTGGGAAAAAATCAGCGGCAAATGGTATTATTTCCAGTTCAACGGCAGTATGCTTTCGGGAACGGTTGCTCAGGGTAATGACGGCAAGGTTTATTTCCTTAACAACGACGGCTCTATGAGAACGGCAACGGGCTGGGTTTCAGAGGTGTATGAGGAAGGCGCAACCGATTGGTATTACATTAATAATTCAAGCGGCGAATGTGCAAAGGGCTGGAAGCTCATTAACGGAAAGAAATATTATTTTGACCAGGAATGGGCGTATATGCGCACCGGCTTCCAGGCAATTAACGGCAACTGGTATTATTTCAAAGACAGCGGCGAAATGGTTACGGGCAGTCAAACGATTAACGGCAAGCCGTACGTGTTCGATTCAAACGGCGTTATGATCAGCGGCGAAATTCCCGGCGCAGTCGGATAAAAATAATATTAACAGCAAAAAGGTATCGGAGAAATCCGATACCTTTTTTTGCAAGGCGGAGCTCGTCGGGCAGAGCCCGAAGTGGTCAGTGTCCGGTGGTCAGTGGTCAGTTGAGGGTCGCTTCGCTCCGATTGTATTCGGGCAGGCACAGCGACATGCCCCTACAGTTTATATTCAGTTTTTCGTAGGGGAGAGGTCGCGCAGCGACAGAGGGGTGAGCCGTCTGCGGCTGAGCAACTCCGCGCCCTCCCTAAAACGCCCCGACAAATCCGAATTTATTTAAAATGAAAAATTTTTTCAAAAGCTTTTCATTTTTAAAGTTCGTTTTAAGTTTTCCCTTTATATTGAGCTCAACGAAGGGAGTGAGCGATGTGGCTTACCAAAACATTTTTAAAAGAGTGGAAACAAAATATATGCTTTCACAGCAGCAATATAAAAGGGTGCTTGCGGCAATGGCGGCGCACACCCGCGGCGATGAATACGGCAAAAGCACAATTTGCAATATTTATTTTGACACACCCGATTATCTCTTAATCAGGCGTTCAATGGAAAAGCCGATATATAAGGAAAAGCTCAGGCTTCGCAGCTATGGCACCGCTAATCATAATTCAACCGCCTTTGCGGAAATCAAAAAGAAATATGAGGACGTGGTTTACAAGCGCAGAATAAGCCTCACGGAGCAGCAGGGAATGGAGCTGCTTTGCGGCAGAAAGCCGAGCGATGATTCGCAAATCACGCACGAAATCCTTTATTTCCTTGAACATTACAAATATTTAAGACCCGCGGTTTTCATTTCATATGAGCGCGAGGCTTATTATGACAGGGAAAATTCGGATTTCAGAATCACGTTTGACCAAAACATTCTTTGGCGCGATTGGGATGTTGATTTAACCAAGGGCGTTTACGGCAATCCGATTTTATCGGGCGGCGCAGTGCTTATGGAGGTTAAGTCGGCAGGCGCAATGCCAAGATGGTTTGTTGATATTTTAAACGAAAACAGGCTTCATAAAACCTCGTTCTCAAAATACGGCAGAGCGTATGAGGCTATTTATAAGAGAGAAAATACAGGGGGAGTACATTATGCTTAGTACAATTTTCGGCAGTATTTTTGCCACAACAGCAACAACAATTTCAGTGGGAACCTTCCTGCTGTGCATCGGAGTTTCGCTTTTAACGGGCTTATTCTTAATGTTTGCCTGCACTTACAAAAGCAAAGCTTCAAACACTTTTAAATTAACTCTTGCCCTCTTGCCGGCAATGGTTGCGGTCGTTATAATGATGGTAAACGGCAACATCGGCGCGGGCGTTGCGGTTGCAGGTGCGTTCAGCTTAGTCCGCTTCCGCTCCGCACCGGGCACGGCAAAGGACATCGGCACAATCTTCCTTGCAATGGGCGCAGGACTTATGGCGGGAATGGGCTATCTTGCATATGCTGCGCTTTATGCGGTAATAATGGGAATAGTGATGCTTGTTTGCAACAGGTTCATTATTAACGGCAAAAAGAGCAGCTCGGCGGATAAAACCCTCAGAGTTACAATTCCCGAGGATTTGGATTACACGGGCGTGTTTGATGATATCTTTGAAAGATATGCAACAAATGTTGAAACAATCAAGGTTAAAACCGCGAATATGGGCAGCCTTTATAAGCTTACCTATAATTTAACGCTCAACGATATTGCGCAGGAAAAGAAAATGCTTGATGAAATTCGCTGCCGCAACGGCAATTTAGAGGTTTCAATGTGCAGGCAGGAGGTTGCAACAAATGAGTTATAAGGTTAAAAGTAATCTGAAAAATAAAATCAAAAGGGGAGCCGCAGTCAGCTTTGCGGCGCTCCTGATTGCAGGCAGCCTTTATGGCTGCTCCGCAGGCACAACGGATAACAGCGGCAGCAGCGATACAAGCTCAACCGCAGTCAGCACAACGGGGCTTTCCCTAAATGCGGACGATATGTTCACAGACCGCGATTTGGATTACAGCTATGATGAAAGCACCGCGGTTTCGGTAACCCTTGCGGATAACGCCTCAACTGCCTCGGGCAGCGGCGTAACGGTTGACGGCAACACGATTACGATAACGGCGGAGGGCGTTTACGTTTTCAGCGGCACGCTCACTGACGGTCAGATTGTTGTTGATACGGATAATGCCAAGGTGCAAATTGTTCTGAACGGCGTTTCAATCACAAATTCAAGCAGTGCTGCAATCTATGTTAAGGAGGCGGATAAGGTTTTCGTAACCACCGCTTCGGGCAGTGAAAACAGCCTTGCAACAACGGGCGAATTCGTGCAGACGGATGATAATAACGTCGACGGCGTAATCTTTGCAAAATCCGATTTGACGCTCAACGGCGCGGGCAGCCTCACGATAAGCTCTGCAAGCGGCGCAGGTATCGTTTCAAAGGATGATTTAAAGCTCACGGGCGGCACCGTTACAATCACTGCGGCAAGCCACGCGCTTGAGGGTAAGGACAGTGTTCGCATTGCAGACGGCACTTATAATCTCACTGCGGATAAGGACGGCATTCACAGCGAAAACACTGATGATGCCGAGGCGGGCTTCGTTTATATCGGCGGCGGCACAATCAATATCACCGCTTCGGGCGACGGTATTGACGCGGAATATATCCTTCAGCTTGACGGCGGCACGGTTAACGTAACAGCAGGCGGCGGCGCAAGGAATGCAGACACGGTTGCTCAGCAGATGGGCTTCGGCAACTATACTGCAAACGGCACCGAAACAGATGAGGAAACCGCAAGCACAAAGGGCATTAAGTCAGACACCGTGATTATCATTAACGACGGCACGGTAAGTCTTGACAGCGCGGACGATGCGCTTCACACGGACGGCGACGTTTACATCAACGGCGGCAGCGTTGAGATTGCAAGCGGCGACGACGGCATCCACGCAGACGCAGACGTAAATATTGCAGCTGGCAGCGTTAATATAAACTATTCCTACGAGGGAATTGAGGGTCAGGCAATCACAATCAGCGGCGGCGATATCATCGTTCACGCTTCGGATGACGGACTTAACAGCTCAGGCGGCAATGATTCAAGCGGCTACGGTGGCGGTATGATGCAGGATGAATTTGCATCGGTTGACGGCTGCGTTATCACAATTTCGGGCGGCACGCTCTTCGTTAATTCGGATGGCGACGGCATTGATTCAAATGGCGATATTGCAATCAGCGGCGGCGAGATTTACGTTGAGGGCGCTGAAAACGGCGGCAACGCGGCGTTTGATTTCAACGGCACTGCAGATATCAGCGGCGGCACAATTATTGCAGTCGGCTACAGCTCAATGGCTCAGAATTTCACAACTGCTTCACAGGGCTCAATGCTTGTAACTCTCAGCAGCACTCAGAGCGAGGGCACGGTTAGTCTTACAGGCGGTAGCGGCAATGAGCTTGCAAGCTACACCTTTGATAAATCCTTCAACTCCGTTCTCATCAGCACGCCTGATATTGAGGAGGGCGCAACCTATACCCTCACCGCGGGCAGCGAAAGCCAAAGCATTGAAATGAGCAGCCTTATTTACGGCTCAGGCAGCGGCATGGGCATGGGCGGCGGAATGCAAGGCGGCGGAATGCAGGGCGGCATGGGCGGCAGACCGTAATAACAATTAAACAATCAAGGCAGTCTTTGCGACTGCCTTTTTGTGCTTTAAATATTATTCTCTTGAAAATATTTTTAAAATAGTATATTATAAGTTATATTTTTGTTTAGACAGAGCAAGACGAATCCGCAATTATAAACCGGTTTTGGCTTCGCCTTACTCTGCCTAAGGATTAAGGTGTTTTTATGAAAAGAATTTCTGCGGCAATTTCAATAATTATTTCGGCACTGATGCTCGTCAGCGCTTTGCCTGCCTATGCCTTTTTGCAGGAGGACGAAGTGCAGAGCAGAGTGATTTTTTATAATATCTCGGGTGAATACGGCTCGGCATGGTCGGGCGACTGCATTTTCGTTCAGTCGGGCGATAGCTGGGGAATGATTGATTCGGGGCACAGATTTGCAGACACCATTTCGGATTCAAACGGCGCCGTTTATAACCTTTCGCAATCAAGTGGGCTTTGCGGCACGGTTGAATATAAAAACGGGCGCGATGCCGTTAAGTATATGATGGAAAGCTTCGGGCTCACTCATCTTGATTTCGTGCTTGTAACCCACGCTCATTCTGACCATATCGGCGGAATTCCCGAAATCGCCGAGCTGCAATATACGGATGAAAGCGGCAATTCGCATTATATCATTGATGAAAACACAGTTTATTTTTATAAAAACTATTATCATATAAATAATCTTGAGGATGATTTGCTGCACTATTCCTCCTCAAGCTGGCACAATCAGGCGTTCGTATATGAGGCAACTCAGGCTATGCTTGAGCGCGGCGCCGTTATGGTGGAGGTTTCAAAGGGCGGCTTCGTCGGTCAGCCGAACCGAATGGAGCAGGCGTTTGCAGCAGACCTTGAGCGGATTAACGCAACCCCTGCGCTTTCCGCCGCTTATTACAGCAGCGGCTATGCAAGGGATTATTATGACGACGTGCTTTCCTTCAAAATGGGGGATTTGCAGATTTCCCTCTATAATCTGCTTGCGCATAATTCAAAGTACAGCGATAATCCGAATTCAATCGCAGCCGTGATAACTAACGGAAAGCAGAAAATCGTTACAATGGCGGATTTGGATTTCGGCGATGAGGCGGAGCAGAAAACTGCCGCCGCAATTTTCAACGATTTCGGCACTGCGGATTTGCTTAAGGCAATGCACCACGGCACGCACAAATGGTCAAACAATTTTGAAACGCTTGATTATCTCCGCCCAAAAAGCATTGCGGTAACGAGGCGCAATCAGAAGATTTACGGCAGCAACGTAAGCGGCGCGTTTTCGCTTGCAACGGCTTATGCAAGGGATAATTTCGGCACGGCGTTTTATGAGGTCGGCGCCTCGGGCTTCGGCTTCGTTGCAACCTTTGGGGAGGATAAGCTGCAGTATAACGCAATCTCGGGTGTTGGCGCTGAGGCGCAGCTTGTTGATGCGGATTGCTGCCTTTCAAGGCTGTATCCTCACGAGGGCTGGAATAAGCTGGAAACGGATTATAACGGCAACGGCGTTTATTATTATATTAAGGACAGCCGCATTGCCACGGGCTGGATTTGCTCGGGCGGCTGGTGGTATTATATGGGCAGCGACGGCGTTATGCAGTCAAGCCGCTGGCTCAGCTACGGAGGCGATTGGTATTATCTGACGGAGGATGGCTCCGCCCGCGTCGGCTGGCTTAAGTATAATGATAACTGGTATTATTTTGATGAAAACGGCACGATGTGCACGGGCTGGGCGCAGGCTGACGGCGAATGGCATTATTTCGGCTCGGACGGCATAATGCAGTATGATTGGCAGAAAATCGGCGGCGCCTGGTATTATTTTGACCACGGCAAAATGCAAACGGGCTGGGCTGAAATAAACGGCAAATGGTATTATTTCAGCGCAGAGGGCAAAATGCAAACGGGCTGGCAGTGCATTAAGGATAAATGGTATTGCTTCTCCAAAAGCGGCGTTATGCAGACCGGCTGGCATAATACGGGTGGCAGATGGTATTACCTCGGCTCAGGCGGCTCAATGTGCACGGGCTGGCAGTCAATCGGCGGCAAATGGTATTATTTCAATGAAGTCGGAGTTATGCAAACGGGCGTTCAGATGATAAACGGCAGGATTTATAATTTTGCCTCGTCGGGCGAATGGGTGAAGTAATGGATGGCATTGAAAAGCGTTTCACGGAGCTCGCGGGCAGGGCCGATGAATGGTGCTGCGCGCAGTTTTCGGATTTTCTTAATATGGAGGAGCAAAGCGAGCTTGCCGCGTTAAAGCTCAGAACGCCATATGATTTATGGGGCGGTTATGATAATGCGGAGCGCCGCATTGCAGCCTTCGGAGGGGCTGAGCCCTGCGATTTCCCGATTGCAATAATCAAGTCAGAGCCGCTGAACGCAAAATTTGCGGATAAGCTTTCGCATCGCGATTTCCTCGGCTCGCTAATGGGACTCGGAATAAAGCGCGAGGTGCTCGGCGATATAGTTATTTGCGGCAGCACGGGGTATATTTTCTGCCTTGAAACGATTGCGGATTATATCGCCTCAAGCCTTAATAAGGTTAAGCACACGAGCGTAAAATGCTCCGTCGTGCAGGAGCTGCCTGAGGATGCTCAGGCAAAGCCGGAGGAGAAAACGATTATCGCCGCTTCGGAAAGGCTGGATGTTCTTGCCGCGGGGGTTTATAATCTTTCCCGCAATCAGGTTAAGGAGCTTTTCCTCGGCAGAAAGGTTTTTGTTAATTCCGCGCTGTGTGAAAATTATTCGTTCATTCCAAAGGAGGGCGACGTGATTTCCGTGCGCGGCTTCGGCAGATTCGTTTTCTGCGGCGCTCAGGGAACGACAAAAAAAGGCAGGCTGCTCGTTGAGGTCCTGCTGTATAAATAGGGGGATTATTATGACTTTTGAGGAATTTGAAAAACTTATGCTTTCGGGCGATATTTATGACCCGAATGAAAGCGAAATAATTGATTTTCAGGAAACCCTGATTGAAAGGGTTAATCAGTATAATCAGACTCCCGCAACCCCCGAGGGGCTTAAAAAGCGCTCCGAAATGCTTGCGAAAATGCTCGGCAGCGTGGGCGATAACGCGTATATCGAACCGCCGTTTCATTCAAATATGGGCGGTAGGCATTGCCATATCGGCAAAAACTTTTATGCAAATTTCAATCTCACTCTCGTTGACGACGGTGAGATTTTTATCGGCGATAACGTTCTGATTGCGCCGAACGTAACTATTGCAACCGCGGCGCATCCGCTTAATCCTATGCTCCGCAGAAAGGGGCTGCAGTATAATCTGCCTGTCAGAATCGGCAATAACGTGTGGCTCGGCACGGGCGTTATGATAATGCCCGGCGTAACAATCGGCGAAAACAGCGTTATCGGCGCGGGTTCGGTCGTAACCAAGGATATTCCCGCAAACTGTATTGCGGCGGGCAATCCCTGCCGCGTTATGCGCCATATTGCGGTTGAGGATTATTTCAGTTATAATCACGGCAAAAAAATCCCACAGGAAATTTTTGATAAATACGGAGAATAAGTGCAGTTATGAAACGGAAAAACAGCTTTCGGCTTTTTGTTGTTCTCCTGGCATTTTCCCTGCTTTTTTCCTCTTGCGCAAGTAAGCCCGCCTCTGCGGTTGCAAAGGACGGCTGGAACACGAACTATAAATATGTTTTCGTTCACGGGCTTTCGGGCTGGGGAAGCTATGATTTTCAGAATAAGTTTTTAAAATATTGGGGTATGCGCGGCGGCGATGCGCTTGCTTATCTTAATGAAAACGGCTATGATTGCTATTCCGCCTCGGTTGACCCTTACGGCAGCGCGTGGGACAGAGCTTGCGAGCTGTATGCTCAGCTCACAGGTTCGGTCGTTGATTACGGTTTGGCGCACAGCAGCAGTTGCAATCACGAGCGCTTCGGCACGGATTATTCCGATAATCCCCTGATTGAAAGCTGGAGCGCTGAGGATAAAATCAACCTCATCGGCCATTCCTTCGGCGGCGCAACGATTCGCCTGCTTGCCGAGCTTATGGCAAACGGCAGTGCCGAGGAAATCGGCGCAACCCCTGCGGATGAGCTTTCTCCGCTTTTTACGGGCGGCAAGGGTGATTGGATTTACAGCATAACCTGCCTGGCATCTCCGCATAACGGCACGAGCGCTTATAACGTGAATGACGGCACCGTGGATTTAAGCGAAACGCTGAGTTTTTCGGAACGGAAGATGTCCGATATGGTGAACAGCGCAACTGCGGGCAGCACGGATGGCAGAGCCGAAACGGATTATGCAAATTATGATTTGCAGATAGATAATGCGCTTGTGCTCAACGAGCGTATTTCCACGCTCCAAAATGTTTATTATTTCTCCGTGCCCTGCTGTTCAACCGATTTGCAGCAGGACGGCACTTATTTCCCGAACAGGGAAATCACGGAAAAGATGTTCGTTAAATCCGCGATCCTTATGGGTAGCAGAACGGGTGTAACAGAGGGTGGCTTTGAATTCGGGGAGGAATGGCTCCCGAATGACGGGCTTGTTAACACGGTTTCCGCAACCGCCCCGTCAAATGCACCGTCGGTGCAGTTTGATGAAAGCAGTGTTGAAGCGGGTGTCTGGAACGTAATGCCGGTCTATGCGGGCGACCATATGTCCCTCCAGGGCGGTATGATGATTAAAAACGACGTGCACGGGTATTTTGCACAGCTTCTGAATATGATTAATTCAATATAATAAAAAGGACTGCTTAACCGAAAAGGAAAAGCAGTCCTTAATTTTTTATATTAATCTTTTTTTATCTCCGCTGCTTCAAGCGTGCCGGTCTTTTTTCTGACGATAGTCATATAAACCATTAGCACTGCGCAGATTGCAATCCAGAAGAAATATGATTTGCTGACGTGAATTCCCGCGTGTGCAAGGATAAGCGCAGAGGTTGCTTTTCTCAGCATTCTTGTAATGAGCACGAATGCGGAATAATCACAAATCAGCTTTGAGGTTTTGCCCCTGAATTTGAAGCAGAAGTATGCAATAATCACGAAGATTGCAACATAGGCAACTGCCTGCATTGCGTACATATAAAGCAGATTGTTCGTTCTCAGCCTTGCGTAATTCTCATAATTTGCCGCAATATCGGAAATAAACGGGAACACCAGCATAATCGCCACAATTCCCATCAGGTGAACGTAATCCTCAGGCTGTTCTTTTTTGTATTCCTGATAAAAGCGGTAAATCATAAACAGGAAAAGCACAAGCGCCACCTTGCGAACAAGGAAATAAACGGCGCAGGCATCAAATGCCATAGTGTGCAGCATATCAATTTTCGGCGGAATAATCTTGAATGCAAGGATGGATGTAAGCAAGCCTAAATAATAATCCTTGCATTTCAGCAACAGCAGGAAAACCGCAAGCACTGCCGCAGTGAAAACGAACGCCTGAATTATTGCGGAGGTCGAGCTCCAATCCGTCAGCCGCTTTAAAGCCTTTTCTGCAATATAAACCGCAAAGATAATTGCGATTGAAAGCAGAGCAGGCAGCTGAGATTTGTTTAACTTAATCTTTAACATAGCGTCACGCTCCGTTAACAAATTATTCACAATTTATTATAAAACGAGCGGAAAATAATGTCAATTTAAATAATGCACAAAAAAAGCGGCGCGTATATAGTAAAAATAAACAAGGGAACGGAGCACCGTTCCCTTGAAAAATCTCTATTTTTATTCGGCTTTTGCCTCTTCTGCAGCCTTAGCCTTTGCAGCCTCTTCCTCCTCAAGCTGGCGGTATGCAACCTTGCCGACGAGGGTTTTCGGAAGCTCTGTGCGGAATTCAATTTCCCTCGGCATAGCGTATTTGGAAACGTTTTTGCGGCAGTGATCAAGAATTTCCTCCTTGATTTTATCGCTCGGCTCAACGCCCGGGCGAAGCACAACGAATGCCTTAACCTTATGAATTTTATATGGATCCGGAATACCGATTGCACAGGAAAGAAGCACGTCAGGATGAGCGTCAATCGTGTTTTCAACCTGAGAGGGATATACGTTAAAGCCGGAAACGATAATCAGCCTCTTAAGCCTCTGCTTATAATAGATAAAGCCGTCCTCATCCATAACGCCAAGGTCGCCCGTGTGCAGCCAAACATTGCCGTCTGCGTGGGTTCTTAAGGTTGCTGCGGTTTCCTCTGCATTGTTAAGATAGCCCTTCATAACCGTCGGGCCGCAAATGCAGATTTCGCCCTCGGTGCCGTAAGGAACCTCAGTGTCGTTCTTCGGGTCAACAATCTGGTAATAGGTGTCCGGAATCGGGATGCCGATGCTGCCCTCGCGGAAGAATTCCTTCGGAGTAATGCAGGAGGCAGTAACGCATTCCGTGGTGCCGTAGCCCTCGCGAATCTGAATCGTTGCGCCGTGGTCCTTAAGGAATTTATCAACCTTTTTCTTAAGCTCGATTGAAAGTGAATCGCCGCCGCAGAAAACGCCCGTCAGGAAGGAAAGGTCCGCACCCTCAAAGCCCTCGCAGCGAAGCAGCGCCTCAAACAGAGTCGGCACGCCGACGATAACATTGGGCTTATATTTCTTAACGTCCCTTGCATATGTTTTAATGGTGAACTGCGGAATAAGAATGCAGGTTGCACAGGCAGTGAGCGCGGTGTGAATGCCAACGCCGAGACCGAAGCCGTGGAAAAGCGGCATAACGGAAAACATTCTGAGCCCGTGCATCGGGAAGCCTGCGCCTGCCTGAACCTGGTAGCCGAGCGCGTTCATATTAAGGTTTGTAAGCTCAATGCCTTTTGAAACGCCCGTGGTGCCGCCGCTGAAAAGGATAACGGCAGTGTCGTCCTTCTCGGGGTAGGTGTTCGGCAGGGTGTTATATTTCTTGCCGCCCGCAATAAAATCGTTCCAGTCGATAACGTTCTTGTTGTTCTTGGGAAGCGGAGCGGGCTTATCCTTAACGGTTAAGGGATAAAGCAGATTGAGCGGGAAGGGAAGCTCATCCTTGATGTGAGCAACGATAACCTTAACGGGCTCCCTTTTCATAAAACATATCAAGCACAAGGATTGCCTTGCTGTTTGAATGGGTAACGTAAAATTTGATTTCGCCCTCAGCGGAAAGCGGATGAATCATTGCGGGCACGGCGCTGATTCTGTTAAGCGCATAAAAGCTGTCAATAGCCTGGGGAGCGTTTGGCATACAGATGGTAACCTTATCACCCTGGTCAATTCCGATTGCCTTAAAGGCCTTTGCAGCGCGATCAATCTTTTCAAAGAATTCGGGATAGGAAGTGCCCTTGCCCTGAAATTCATAAGCGTTGTTTTTATAGCCGTTATCGTGCAAATGGGTGTCATAAGCATATTTGATTGCCTCGTACATAGAGCCTTTGGGGTAAACCAGATTTGCAGGAATATCACCGTAAAACTGCAGCCACGGCGCTTTTGGCGTGTTGGTCATAATTCATCCTCCGTTAAGATACTTTTCAGTATATTAATATTATTAATTATCTTTTATATTCTAAATGAAACCGCCCCAACTTTCAAGAAAAAGTTGAATTCTTTATTATTTGTTAATAAGTTGACTTTTTATAAAGTTATGATATTATATATCTATTGACTTTTGAAAAGGATTTATCGTTATGACATATAAGATTAAAAAGGACCCGATTGGGGATATACCGAAAGCGCAGCTCGTTTTTTGGATTATAACCCGAATTGCGCTGATAATTTGCGCGGGCTATTCCTTCATTCACGGCGATTTGGTTATGGGCTTTGAATCCGTGTTCTGCTGGATTTTCTCGCATCTGTGGGATTTGTTTCAGATTCTCGGCAACGGCAGCTTTATTGAGGAGGTGCCGCCCCTTTCGCAAACGATGCTCAACGTGATTATTTTCATCGGCATTGTTATTGGCTCTTATGGCGGCTGGTTTGATAAATATACCTGGTTTGATGAGGTTATGCACGTTTCCTCGGGCTTGGCTTGCGCCGTTTTCGGCTATGATTTTGCCGTGATTATTCAGCGCAAAAAAGGGCAGTGCGCCGCAACTCTTGCCGCAATTTTCGCGCTGATGTTTGCGCTTTCGATTGCCGTTGGCTGGGAGTTTTATGAGTTTCTTATGGACACTCTGCACGGCACAAATCTGCAGCTTGCAAAGCCGGGCGAGGAAACCGCAATGTTTGATATCGCTAAATACCGCAATGAATACGGCTATCTCGGCTTATTCGATACGATGACGGATATGATGATGAACACAATCGGCGGTCTTGCCGGAATGATATTTATGATTGTTTACAGGAACAGAAAGAAGGAAGAGAAGTAATGGGTTTAACCTTTTTTCTGAACAGCATATTTCTCGGCGTGGGGCTGGCGATGGATGCGTTTTCCGTTTCCGTTGCAAACGGGCTTAACGAGCCGAAAATGCGTAAACGCAAGATTGGCTTAATCGCTCTCGTTTTCGGTGGCTTTCAGGGCGCAATGCCGATGCTCGGCTGGGTGTGCGTTCACTATTTTATTAAGTATTTCAATCAGTTTGAAAAGTTTGTGCCGTATATCGGCTTCGCGCTTCTGCTTTATATCGGCGGCAAAATGATTTGGGAAAGCGTTCGCAGCAGGGACGGGGAGGATGATAAAAAATCCGAAAAGCTCGGCTGGGGCGATTTAATCGTGCAGGGCGTTGCAACCTCTATTGACGCGCTTTCCGTCGGATTCACGATTGAGCAGTATTCGGCGGGCGCGGCGTTCGTTGCCTCCGTAATCATCGCGGCGGTAACGCTCGTTATCTGCGTCGGCGGCGTTTATATCGGCAGGGAATTCGGCAATAAATTTTCAAAGCACGCCCAAATTCTCGGCGGCTTAATTCTTATTGGCATCGGAATTGAAATTCTTCTCAGCCACTTGATTTAATCCTTAAAAAGTGTTAGCATATTCCTGAAAAGGGGTGTTCCAAGTGGCAGAGGAAAAGAACAAAAAACAAGGCTTTTTTCAATTTTTGAAATTTGTTATGTTTTCCGCTTCCGCGGGGGTTATTCAGGTGGCGTCCTTCACGGTTATGAATGAATTTTTAATAAAGCTGCCGATTTTCCAAAACGCAATGGCGGCGAATGAAACCTTTGCAAAAATAATGCAAAATGAATATGGACCGATGTATCTGATTGCGCTTCTGCTTTCAGTGCTCTGGAATTTCACGTTTAACCGCAAATTCACCTTCAAATCCGCGGCAAACGTGCCGATTGCAATGCTCAAGGTGCTTGCGTTTTATGCGGTGTTCACCCCCGTTTCAACCCTGCTCGGCAATTATTTTACGGGTAAATACGGAAGCGTTGAAGCGATTTATTATATCGTGCTTGCGTGCACGATGATAACGAATTTCATAACGGAATTCTTCTATGATAAATTTTTCGTTTTCCGCAATTCCGAGAATACTGCGGTAAAAAAATAAAAGGAATAGCAACAACAAAAAGCAGTCGAAAAAATCGACTGCTTTCTTTTTTCATTAATCTATTCGGCAAGAAATGCCTTTATCTGCGGCAAATGGTGCTTTGCCTGCTGATAGCCGAGCTGATAAATGCGCTCAAGCTTGGTGTGGTTTTTTTCAAGCGGATTGCAATCAAGCGGTCTTGCAGGGCGGATAACGTATGCAAGTCCTTCCTCCTCAGCCTTTTCAACCTCCTCAAGCTGGCGGTTATACATAATATGCCTTTCGTTAATGGCGTCCGCAAGCAGGGGATACTGCTTGAAAATCTTGTGCGCGTCGCCCTTCATCGGCTTTTTAACGTAGCCCTTGTGCTGAGTTAAAACGACGACGCATTTTCTGCAGCCGTCCTCAAGCGCTCTTTTGAGCGGAATGGAGTCTGCCAGTCCGCCGTCGTAATAAAGCTCGCCGCCGATTTCCGTGCCCTTGGTCGCAAGCGGCAGTGAGCAGCTTGCCCTGATTTCGGGGCAGCCTCTTTCCCTGAGATTATCGGGATAAAGATATTCAGCCTTTCCCGTTTTTGCGTTGGTAACGACGGCGCAGAATTTTGCGTCGCTGTTCTCAAAAGCGTCGTGGTCAAGCGGGCAAAGGTCATAGCTTAGCTCGTTAAAAATCCAGTCGCTGTTAAGATATTCGCCGTGCTTAAACATACTTTCAAAGCTCATATAGCGCTTATCCTTAACGTAATCAATCGTTATATCGTGCTGGCGGTGAAGCGCCTTGCCGAGAAAGCTTGCGCCGTTGCACGCGCCTGCGGAAACGCCGATGACGTAGGGAAATTCAATTCCTTCCTCAATAAACGCGTCCAGCACGCCGCCTGTAAAAATTGCCCTTGAGCCGCCGCCCTCAAGAACTAATCCGCTGCTGTAATTACCTGTCATTTCAATCTCCTGTTAATAATAGCTTATCAAAAACAAAAAGCGCAAAAAACAAGGGGCTGCTCCTTGAACAGCCCTCATTATGCAAATTTTATTCTGCCTTCTTGGCAGCCTTCTTCTTTTTAGGTGCGTGAGCTTCCTCAGCAGGCGCCTCCTCAGCGGGTGCGTCGTCTGCAACCTCAATGATTTCCAAATCATTGTCGCACTCAAAGAAATCGTTATCATCAAAATATTCGGGCTCCTGCCTGTCCATAATCTTCTTAACTGCAAAATATGCGGCAGCAAAAAGACCTGCAATTGCAACAAGAATTCCGATAACCTTTAAAATCTTGCTTAATTTCATATCGCTAAACCTCCAAAGATATTATGTCTATGTTTACATTATATAAACTTTATTTAATAAAGTCAAGCAGAAAAAACGAAGGGCGGAAACAAATGAGTTCCCGTCCCTCGTTCTTTTTGGAGTTTTGAAATCAGTTTATGAGAAAAGCGGGGTGGAGAGGTAACGGTCGCCCGTGTCGGGAAGAATAACAACGATGTTCTTGCCCTTGTTCTCCTCTCTCTTTGCAAGCTGCAGTGCAGCCCAAACAGCCGCGCCGCTTGAAATGCCTACGAGAATGCCCTCGGTTTTTGCAATGCGGTTGCCGGTTTCAAAGGCCGCCTCGTTCGGAACGGCGATTATTTCGTCGTAAATATCAGTGTCCAGCGTATCGGGCACGAAGCCTGCGCCGATGCCCTGAATTTTGTGCGCGCCTGCCTCGCCCTTGGAAAGAACGGGAGAGGTTTCGGGCTCAACTGCAACAACCTTAACGTTCGGGTTCTGCTCCTTGAGATATTTGCCCGTGCCTGAAAGCGTGCCGCCGGTGCCTACGCCGGCGATGAAAATATCAACCCTGCCCTCGGTGTCCGCAAAAATTTCGGGGCCCGTGGTTTCATAGTGAACCTGCGGGTTTGCAGGGTTAACGAACTGGCCGAGAATAACTGCGCCCTCGGTGCTTTCCCTGAGCTCCTCCGCCTTCGCGATTGCGCCCTTCATACCCTTTGCGCCCTCGGTCAAAACAACCTCTGCGCCGTATGCCTTAACGAGATTTCTGCGCTCAACGCTCATCGTTTCGGGCATTGTCAGAATAACGTGATAGCCCTTTGCTGTGCCCACGCTTGCAAGGCCGATGCCGGTGTTGCCCGAGGTGGGCTCAATGATGGTTGCGCCGGGCTTTAATGTGCCGTCAGCCTCAGCGGCGGAAATCATTGCGTTTGCAATTCTGTCCTTAACGGAGCCTGCGGGGTTAAAATATTCAAGCTTTGCAAGGATGTTCGCCTCAGCGCCCTGCTCCTTTGCAAGATTGTTTAAATTGAGAATGGGGGTTTTGCCGATGAGCTCGGTAACGTTATTATAAATAGCCATGATAGTTTTCCTTTCTTATGTAAAATAGTTTGTTATAGCTTATTCTGCAACGGCTTTGAAAGCGTTGTCAAGGTCTTCAATAATATCGTCTATATGCTCGGTGCCGATTGAAAGGCGAATGGTGCTGTCAAATATTTTCTGCTCGTTAAATTCAGCCTTGGAAAGCTGCGAATGAGTAGTCGTTTTCGGGTGAATAACGAGCGATTTAACGTCCGCAACGTTTGCAAGCAGTGAAAAGATTTTCAGATTATCAATGAATTTCTTTGCCTCAGCCTCGCCGCCCTTGATGTCAAAGGTGAAGATTGAGCCGGCACCGTTGGGGAAGTATTTATTATAAAGGTCTTTGTATTTCTCGTCAAGCGACGGGTGGTTGATGTTAACAACCTGCGGATGCTTTAAAAGATAATCAAGCACCTTCTTGGTGTTTTCAACGTGGCGCTCAACGCGAAGCGAAAGCGTTTCAAGCCCCTGCAGCAGCAGGAAGGCGTTGAACGGGGAAATAGCTGCGCCCGTATCGCGAAGCAGGATTGCGCGAACGTAAATGATGAACGCCGCGGGGCCTGCCGCCTGCACGAAGCTGATGCCGTGATAGCTGTCGTTCGGCTCGGTAAACTGCGGGAATTTGCCGCTTGCAACCCAGTCGAATTTGCCGCTGTCAACGATTACGCCGCCAAGCGTTGTGCCGTGCCCGCCGATAAATTTGGTTGCGGAGTGAACAACGATGTCTGCGCCGTATTCAAACGGGCGAAGTAAAAACGGAGTTGTGAATGTGGAATCAACAACAAGCGGAATTTTGTGAGCGTGTGCAATCTTTGCAAGCTCTTCAATGTCAATGATGTTTGAATTCGGATTGCCGAGCGTTTCAATGAAAATCAGCCTTGTGTTTTCCCTGATTGCGTTTTCGAAATTTGAAAGGTCGTCAGGGTCAACGAAGGTTGTTGCAACGCCGTGCTCCGGCAGGGTGTGAGCCAGATAATTGTATGTGCCGCCATAAATTGTTTTTGCGGCAACGATGTGGCTGCCCGCCTTTGCAAGCGCCTGAAAGGTGTATGCAAGTGCCGCTGCGCCCGATGCGGTTGCAAGTGCGCCTATGCCGCCCTCAAGCGCTGCAATGCGCTCTTCAAATGCGCCCTGGGTGCTGTTTGTAAGCCTGCCGTAAATGTTGCCTGCATCCTGAAGTGCGAAACGCGCCTCGGCGTGGTCGCTGTTATTGAATACGTAAGAAGCCGTCTGATAAATAGGAACGGCTCTTGAGCCCGTTGCAGGGTCGGGGGCTTCCTGCCCTGCGTGTAACTGTATTGTTTCAAAACGATAGTTAGACATATTATAAATTCTCCTTTAAACTGAATGTTTTATTTTGGCGGGCTGCCGAGGTCGGCAGCCCCTACACTTTTCCTGTTGGGTGATTGCAGGGGACGCCGACTCGGCGTCCCGCAAGGTTATTAAATCCCTGCGTATTTCAACATCGCCACATTCGTGAATAAGAAGAATAAATTATTCTGTTTGTTCGGTTTTGTGTTTTCATTGTTTTAACCGCCTTTTTGTTAATTTCCTCTTTTCCTATTGGAATAGTAGGAATTGACGTTGACATAATAATAGCACCTGACTTTTGAAAAGTCAAGTGCTTTTTTAAAATTTTTCAAAAAATTTTTCAGGGTGTTAAATCACAAAATCATTTGCCTGCGCGCGTTCCTCTTCAAGCAGATCCGCAAGCGTGATATTATCAACAACGTCTGCAATCGCTTTGTTGATTTTTTCCCACACCTTAACCGTAACACATTCGCCGTAGCGCTCGCAGTGGTTATCGTCGTCCCCCGTGCAGGAGGTTACGGTAAGGCTGCCCTCCGTAAGGCGCAGAATCATTCCCACGGTGTATTCCTCGGGCTTCATCGTCAGGCGGTAGCCTCCGCCTGCGCCGCGTTCGCTTCGAACGTAGCCCGCACGGTTAAGCGTTGCAATAATCTGCTCCAGATATTTAATGCTTATTTCCTGCCTTTCGGAAATGGCTTTAAGCGTAACGTTTTCGCCGGTGTTGTTAATTGCCAAATCCAGCATAAGTCGCAGGGCGTATCTGCCCTTAGTTGATATTTTCATATTCTCACCTCGTTGATATCCCTAATATACTACAATTTTAGTAGGATTTCAAGAAAAAAATAAAAAGCCCGTTACGGCACTTAACAGAAATAACGTGGCGCAAAGACTGATAATTAACCGATATCTGATTATAAAGACAGGTTTAATTCACTTAATCGGCGAAATTTTTTCTCTTATAACGTTATTGAAATATAATATTTACTCGGGTATCATATAGTTGGTGATTAAAATGAAAGTGTATTTCGGCGATAAATTAAAACAGTTGCGCACAGAAAGGCAATTGACTCAGGACGCTCTTGCAGAAAGCTTGGGAGTATCATTTCAGACCATCAGTAAGTGGGAAAGAGGAGAAACTTATCCCGATATTACAGTATTACCTGCAATTGCTGCGCTCTTTGAAACCACGGTTGATGACTTGCTAAGCACTGACAAGCCGCAAAAGGAACTGAAAGCAAATGCTTTAATTGACCTTTATGAAAAAATGCAGCTGAAAAATGCGCCGGACGTTTTAAAGAAATATAGAATTGCAATTAAAGAACACCCGGAAAACTATGACCTTCTTGTTCGGTATATGGAGCTTCTGCGTCTGGAAAGCAGCCGGAATTTATCAGAATATGAATCAATCGCTCACGAACTGACCTCGGCATATTTCAAAATTCTGGGGCGATGCAAGGACGAAGCAATAATAATTCGGGCGAAAAGGATTTTGGTTGAGCACCTGATGTTTCAGTATTGCTGCCTTGGCTATGATGAGGAATACCGCAAGCAGGCAAAACTAATTTCAGATTCACTTCCTGCGCTATCAGACTCAAAAGAAATTGTGTCCTTGCAAATTGCCGATGTTGCAGAATGGAAAACAATTTATAGTGATACAATTGAGGAGCTGTCATATCAACTGCAAAAAACAATTATCGGCTATTGCTATTACAGCAACAGCTTTTCGCCTGAATACAAAGCAGATATAATTGAGCATATTAACGGAATTTTAAAATTGCTTGATAATAGCAAACGCCTTACAAAAAACCGAATACACATCATTTACAACTATGGGCATTTAGGTCATCTTTACGCTGAAATCGGAAATACCGAAAAGGCATTGGAAAATCTACGCCTTGCCGCAGAGCTTGCTGCAAAAACTGACGATAACCCGGATGCTCAAAGAGTAATGCTTTTTTATGAGCAGGAAGCCCGCTTTCGCAATATGAATATGTGCGAGCGTATGCGCGAATTAATGACAGAACATTATAATTTTTCAGATGAATTCAAGGAAATGCCAGAATTTCATAAAATTTTAAATTTATTAAAATAAAACGGCAACAGCCCTCGGTTAGTCCGAGGGCTGTTGTAAATTAAAGTAAATGCACCAGATGATCCGTTCTGCCGTCAAGCACACGAATAACCTCAATAATATCATCATTTATTTCATAAAAAACAAGCTGTTCATTAACAATGATATATTGATAATCGCTTTCAATGCAATCATATTTATTTGAAAGAAGATTGCCCATATTAGGATTATCTTTCGGCAAGGAAACGGAATAAAGAATTCTTTCCTTAAATCGCGCTGCTGCCTGAGAGTTCTTAAGCTAATGCTCTATGTATGCTGCCGTTGACTTGATATCGTCAATTGCGGCAGGTCGGTAAACTACTTTCATAATGAGCTTACCCCGAGCATAGAGTACGCTTCTTCCTCTGAAACAACGTCGCCTGAGGCTTTGCCCGCTTCAAGCTCTTTCATCAAACGCTCCATAGCCTTTGCCTTTATCAGCTATGAATTATCATCTGTAACCTGAAAAGGCAGACCGCCGGCATTTAGCGACTGCTGAATGAAAATATTAATTGTCTGCGTTAAAGAAAGCCCGTTTTTTCATAAACGGCTTCAACCTCTTTGCGAACATCAGGGTTTATTCTGAAACGGAACATATCGGTTTTAGGGGATGATACAACGTTATTCAAACTAACACCTCCATTATTTTTTTATGTAATTATTATATCATTATTATATCCGAAAGTCGATGTTTGTAGCAACAATGTTGCGACGGATTGCTTTATTACATACAACAAAGGCACCTTTGACAATGCCTGTCAAAGGTGCCTTTATATTGATTTGGTAAATTTTTCTTAAAACGATTATTGCGGCACGATTAACGGATTATTTGTTCCATTCGTTAATTTGGCGTCTCAGCCAATCGCACCAGGCGTCAATTCCTTCGCCCGTTCTTGCGGAGATGAAGAAGATTTCAGCCTTCGGGTTCAGCTTTTTAATTCGCTCAACAACCGCGTCGTCGTCAAAATCGAAAACGGATTTCGTGTCAATCTTATTAATCAGCACCGCGTCGCTGATGGTGAACATAAGCGGATATTTCAGCGGCTTATCGTCGCCCTCGGGCACGGAAAGAATCATCGCGTTTTTGGATGCGCCCGTGTCAAACTCAGCAGGGCATACGAGATTGCCGACGTTTTCAAGCACAACGAAATCGTATTCATCAGCGCCGAAGCTGTCAAGCCCCTGCACGGTCATTCCTGCGTCAAGGTGGCACATACCGCCCGTGTGCAGCTGAATTGCCTTAACGCCCGCTTCGGTGATTGTTTTTGCATCAACGTCGCTGTCAATATCAGCCTCCATAACGCCGATTTTGTATTCATCCTTAAGCTTTGCCAGAGTTGCAAGCAGGGTTGTCGTTTTGCCGCTGCCGGGGGAGGACATCAGGTTAAGCAGAAAGGTTTTCTCCTCTTTCAGCCTTGCGCGCACCTTGTCCGCCTCGCGGTCATTGTTTTCAAAAACGCTTTTTTTGATTTCAAGCACTTTAAATTCGCCCATAACGAACTCCTTTTAAATGTTTTTAATAATTACAAATAATAGGTTAATATAAAAAAGGAATATTGTCAATTAAAAATTTGCGCAAAAAACGGCAGAATTTCTCCCGCCGTTATTTAATGATTATTAAAACTCGTCAGTGCGACCCTCGCATTCGCCGGTTTCATTGAAATAGTATTCGTAGCCGTCAATGTCATAATAGCCGTCGCAATACATTTCGCCGCTTTCGGTGTCAAAATAATACGTTATGCCGTTGATTTCCTTCCAGCTCGTTGCAAGCACGCCGCTGCTGTTCTCAACGTAATACCAATATGTGTAGGTTTTGCCGTTCCAGGTTTCGGTTAAGCTCGCCCATCCGGTTTTTGAAATCATAGCGCCGTCTTTGCCGACAAGGTAATAGTTACCGCCGTCCTCAATGGTGGTGTTTGCGTACATAAATCCGCTATCATAGCTGAAGCAATACCATTTGCCGCTGATTTTCTTCCAGCCCGTTGCGCAAACGCCCTTGCTGTCGGTATAGAACCAATTGCCCTTTGTGCCGTCGGAATATGTTTCCTGAACCCAGCCTGCAGTCGTTCTTAAGGAACCGTCAGCGTTCATAAAGTAAAACTTGCCGCTTCCATCTTCAATGTAGGTGTCAGCAGCCATATTGCCGTAGTCGTAGAAATAATACCATTTGCCGCCGATTTGCTTCCAGCCCTTAACAGCCTTGCCGTTCTGATAATATGCCCATTCGGTATATTTATACGCCTTGCCCGTTGAGCTGTAATAGGTTGTTGATGCGCTGTTCCAGCCGTTTGCGGGCTTCTTAACCCAGGCGCCGCTGCCGTTAAAGAAATAATCCTTGCCGTCAATAACCCATGCGCCGATATACATCTGGCCGCCGTCAGGTGCAAAATAATACCAGGTGCCGCCGACTGACTGCCAGCCCGTTGCGCAGGTGCCGTCTTTAAGTACGTAATACCAGTTGCCCCATACGTCCTGAGCCCAGCCGCTTGCAACCCAAGCGCCGTTTTTGTCAAATGCATAGAGCTTGCCGTCAATGCGGTAGCTGCCCTGTGCCATTTCGTAATCGAAATAGTACCATTTGCCGCTGATTTTCTTCCAGCCCTCTGCAAGACGTCCGCTGCTTTCAGCATAGTACCAGTTGGTTGAAACGTATCCCTCTGAATAGGTATAGGTATCTTTAATCCAGCCGGTCAGCATTGCGCCGCTCTTATTGAAGTAATAAGCGTCCTCGCCTATTTCATAAATGCCGTCAAAATACATATTGCCGTATTCGCCGAAATAATACCATTTGCCGTCTATGCTGCGCCAGTCCTCTGAAACATAGCTGCCTTTTTCATAGTAGCTCCAATATTCAGAATCCTCATTGTAATACCAACCTGTAAACGGCGGCTTCGTGCCTGCAAAAGCATTAGCGCTGAAGCCCGCAAAGCAGGAAAGCATCACAAGAACTGCAAGCAGTATGCTTATAGCTTTTTTCATAATAATTACCCCTTTCGTAATAATTTATCATTATTATGATACTTTAATTATAATATGAAAACAATTTTTCTGTCAATAATTTAACAATAAAAAGGCATCCGCTTTTGCGGATGCCTTTTTATTAAAACAAATCTGTTTTTTCAATTTTCTTTTCAAAGAAACGCACGGGCTTCTTAACGAGGAATTTAACGCCGAGCCCGATGACAAGAGCGACGGCAATATAAGCGCAAAGCTTAAGCAGCCAAATCCAGTAATAGTTTTCGTAAGTTCCGCAAACGCATTCCCTCATCGCCTCAATAACGTAAGTGAAAGGCATATATGGGTTCAGCACTCTGAAGAAATTGGGCACAACGTCAATCGGGAAAGTACCGCCGGAGCCGCCAATCTGCAGCACGAGGAAGATAATTCCCACGGATTTGCCGATATCACCGAGTGCATACGTTAAGGAGTAAATAAACATTGTGAATGCAACTGCAGCCACGATGCCTGCAAACATATATTTAATTGGGTGATAGCACTGTATTTTAAGGAAGTATAAATCGCCTGCGCAGATAATAATTACCTGCGCGATGGAGAAGGTTAAATACGTCATCATTCTGCCGAAATAGCATTGATACATTTTAACGTTCGGACCGATTTCCTTTTTCTTTTTAACGTTGGTTTTCATAACGGCAATCAGGAACATTCCGCCAACCCAGATTGCAAGCGTGCTGTAAAACGGCGCCATTGCAGAGCCGTAATTATCAATGCCGTAAACCTTTTCGGTGTTAACGATAACGGGGCAGGCAAGGAATGCACCGAGCTGCTCGGAATTTCTGCCCGTGATGTTCTGCATCGTGTTTAAAACCTCGCTGTCCTGCAAAGCAGTAAGGTTTTTGCTTAAATCGGTGAGCTGGGTTTTTGCGCTTGTCAGCAGGTTGTTAACCGCGTCAACGAGAACTGCTCCGTTTTCCGCCGTGTCGTTAATGCCGCTTGCAAGCGCCTTTAACTGCGGCAGCTGGCCGTTGAGGTCTGCAACGAGGTCGCCCGTAACGGTAAGCATTTCAATAACGTTTGCAAGCGTGCTGTCAATAACGGGCTGAACGTTGTTTTTGTAATCAGCCTGAAAGCCCGTAATATTCTTTGAAAGCGTTCTCATATCGGCGGTGATTTTCTTAATCTCCGCCTCAGTCGTGCCGCTTGACATTTCGGTGAGCCCGTCAATAATATCGTCGGCAGTTTTAATGGAGCTTTCAATTCCGTCAATCAGCGCGTCAAGCTGGGGGATATCAATTGAAAGGGAAGCCTTAACGGTTTCCATTGTGGCTTTAACGGATTCAAGCTCAGCCCTGTAAACAGCCATTCCCTCAAGCGCGTCGGCAATAGCCTCGTCGCCCTTTTCGGTAACGTCTGCGCCTACGGAGGTCAGCGTGTCTGCCGTATCGTTAAGTCCGTTGGCAGCCTTGCCGAGCGCAGTGTCCGCAGCGCTCGTGATGCCGCTCATACTGTTTTGCAGCACCTTTGCCATATCGGTCGTGTTTTCAAGCAGCTCGCCCGAATTCTCAACAACCTCGTTAATGCGGCTGCCGTTAACGGAATCCTCAAGCGATTTCGCAATTTTCATCACGTTTTCAAAGCTGCTGATGGTTTTCTGAATATTGTCAATTCCCGTAACTGCGCTGTCAATTTTATCCTGCAGATTGCCGATAATGTCCGCCTCGCCGCCCGCGGCGGTTGCCTCTGCAACGAGGTCAATAAGCGAGCTCACAACGTTGATAACGGAGGTAACGAAGGATTCGTTAACCGATTGCTGAACGGTCTGCACAACCTTATCCGTGATTTTTGTTGCAATCGCATTTTTCTTTTCGTTTGCGTAATAGGTTATCTGCGGCTGTTCAAAATTTGCTGATATAATACTCGTCAGCGATTTTGAAAAGCCCGAGGGGATTTCAATTCCCGCATAGTATTCACCGGATTCAATTCCGTAAACCATTTGGTCGTAATCAACGAATTGCCAGTCAATTGCGTCGTTTGCCTTAAGGTTATCCTCAATCTGCGCGCCGACGTTGATTTCAACGTTTCTGTATTTAAAGCCCTCGTCGGAAATAACAACGGCAACCTTCATATTGCCCGTTGCGTAGGGGTCCCAGTTTGCATAGATGTTGAACCAGGCGTAAAGCGACGGCAAAACCGTGATGCCGACTGCTAAGATAATCGCCATCGTGTTCGTGAAAATCTTTTTAAGATCGCGCTTATATATCTTTAAAACGTTTTTCATTGCTAATCCTCATCCTCCTCTTCTTCCTCTTCCTCGTCTTCATCTTCTCCGTCAACGCTGTCAATATCTTCAAGGAAGATGTCATATTCTCCGAATTCAACCTGGTTATCGTCCTCAAGATAGGGAATAACCTTTGATTCAATCAGGTATTTTGAA
>CAJOJV010000041.1 GCA_905234995.1 uncultured Eubacterium sp.
CTCCGTAATTATATAAACGGACAGGATCTTTTCACGCTTTTCACATTCAAGTATGCCCCTGATTGTGTAAATCCAGAACGCCGCCAGAATAACGCCAAGAGTCAGTATTGTCAGCATTGAGGAGGAATTTGTAAGCGGATGTGCGGGGTCATAACGCAGGATATCTGCGTATTCGTCAAGATAATTATTATATGCTCCTTCCCTGAATTTATATAAGTTATATTCTGAACTGAATCTGTATGCAAGGTAAGAAAGCGTAATGCAGCCAAGCCCTGCGTATTCGGGAATTTTCAGCTTGCGTTCAAGGCTGATAACCGCAAGCACTGCGCCCTCAACCGCCCACGCAATCGGCGCATAGTCAAAGCCGAAGCTTACGGGCACAATCAGCATTGAGAAAAACAGCGCGCTCACTGCGGTGATAACTGATGAGGCGGTTTTTTCGTTTGCTTTGTCCTGAACGGAGAATGCCATCAGCGCTCCGTAAATTGCGGTGAATGCAAGAAAAATGATGCCTGTGATTCTTTCGGATGCGTCATAATAGTAAATAACCTGCATTGCATTATAAACAACCGCGATGCTGCCGATAACGGTGTTAATTCCAAGCAACACATTGTCGCCGATTGAAAGCGGTTGCCTTTTGAAAATCTTAATTGCGGGCGTCATAAGATAAATTAAAAAGGATGCAATTGCAAAGCCTGCCGCCAGCAGGTGCGAGCTGTTGAAGCCCGAAACCCCGCTCAGCGCGTCTGCACAGGAGGAAACACCGATTATTGCAAGGGTGTGCAGACCATAGCCGATAAACTGCGCTGCAATCCATTTTTTGTTATACGTCATTATGAATATAACAATTGCAAGCAGGCAGAAATAGCCGCAGGAAACGGGTAAAAAGGTTTTGTCCGCAGCGGCGCTGCCGAAGCTCACCATATATGCCGCCACAACGGGCAGATAGCCGCCGATTGCGGCAAACATGCCCACCATCTGCGATTGCAGCTGCTGAGCAAGCGCAAGGGCAATTGTCGTAACCGCAATGCAAAGAATAAAGGTTATTCTTATTCCGTAAAGCCCGAAGGCAAAATGCCCGGTTGCAACCGCCGCAAAAAGCACGGCAACGCCGCCGCTTATTAAGGCTGAGGAGAAAACGGTTTTTTCCTTTTTGTTAAACAGCTCGCCGATGAGAATAAGAACTGCGCCGAGCAGGTATATAAGCCCGCCCTTAAAATAATCGTTAAGGTGCAGATAGGCAAATCTGCCAAGCATTATTATACCCACGATGAAAAGCATAATGCCCGCCTTGCTAAGCACGTTAAGACCAACGAAGGTTTCAAGGCTTTTCTGCTTCATTGCGGTGCGCTTTTCGTTTTCCGTAAGCGCCTCGTTCTTTAGCTCTAAGCCCTTTTTGGTATTTTCGGCAATAACGCCGTCAAGGCTTTTCTTTTTGTATTCGTCAATTTCCAAATGCCGTCTGTAAAGCTCTGCGTCAATTTCATTAAGGCGCTGCATAATATCGCTGTACTGTGCCGAGCCGAAGCTTTCAATAACAGCCGTTGTGTTATTAATGCTTCTGCGGCAGTTTTCCTCATATTTCTGCAGCCTGCTGATAACAGAGGAGTCTGCGTTGTAATAAAGCTTATCCAGCTTTTTCTGTGTGTTCAGAAAATGCCCCAGCTTTTCGTCAGCCATTTTTGCAAACAACGCATTTTTGGTTGCAGAAAGCTCTTTTTTTAATATCTCGTTTTCTGCACAAAGCTTTTCGTTTTTTTCCTTCTCCTCATCAAGCTGCTGCGAAAGGCTTTCATTTTGCAGCGCAAGCGGAGTTTCATCCAGTGCCTGCGCCTCAGCTCTCAGCTCCTCAAGCAGCCGCTCCTGCTCATCAATAAGCCCGCTCAGAGTTTGGGTGTTATTTCTGGTAGACAAGCTCTTTCAGCTCCTTTCCTACGGTGTATGATTTGCCGTTCGTGTAATCGTAAAAATATGCGTTGCCCTCGTTGTCTCTGAAAAATTCGCCGATTGCTTCGTCAGAGCTGATTTTAAAGGCGTCAGCCGTGCCCCTGCTCCAGTATATTTCAACGGTCAGCGGCTCGTTTCCCATAAAGGCTGAGGTTATTTTTGAATCCGCAATTTCCTTTTCGCCGTTATAGTATTCGCAGAAGGCGGAAAGAAAACTGTTTCCGCTCACGGAGTCGAAGTAATAATATCC
This sequence comes from uncultured Eubacterium sp., assembly GCA_905234995.1. Classification (GTDB taxonomy): domain Bacteria; phylum Bacillota; class Clostridia; order Oscillospirales; family Acutalibacteraceae; genus Eubacterium_R. The sequence continues at coordinate 2,198 of CAJOJV010000041.1, forward strand.
TTTAACCTCCCTGCCTTTAAGGCTTGAGTTAACGCGGCTGCCTATTATAAGTCTTGCTCCATCAAGGGTGCTTTTGCTGAGGGAAAGCTCCGGAAGCTGAGCGCTTTTATACATATAAACGCTACGATTAATCTTTACGGAAACGTATTTATCATTCGACTGACTGCAGTTTACGGCAATGCTTCGGCTGCTGCCGTCAAGCGCATAATAAAATGCCGTTCTTTCATCGTTCAGCAGCGTATTGCTCGGGTTGTTTAAAATAAAGTATTCCTCAAAGGAGCTAATCGGCACGAAGGTTTTTTCGCTGAAAACGATTTTTGTGCCCACTTCGCCCGCGTCCTCAATGCTGCTGTTGTGCCTTTCCGAGCTGCCGCTGAAAATTAAAATCAGCGCCGTCGCCGCCGCAAGGCAAAGCAGAATAACGCACAGCAAAACGTAAAAAAGCTTTTTCCGATTATTATTAATTTCATCAAGCCTGCTTTTCAAGGCGGCGTTTTCGCTTTCAAGGCGGCTGAGCATTTCCTTTTCATCATTATTTGAATTGCCCGTCAGCCCGATAAGCTCGTTTCCGTCAATGTCAAGCAGCTTTGCAAGCTTAAGCATGGTTGAGGTTTTTGGCAATGATTCGCCGTTTTCCCATTTTGAAACCGCTTTGTTGGAAACGTTAAGCAAATCTCCAAGCTCCTTCTGGGATAAACCCTTTTCCCGCCTGAACTTACTTATTCTGTTTGCAAATTCAAGGTTATCCATTTTGTTCTCCTAATTCAGATTTCATTTTTATAATGCCAAAAATGCAGTCTAAAATCAATACCAATGCCCAATTATAAACTAAATATAAATTCTACTTTCAGTTCAAGGCTATGTGAAAAAGGTCATAACCACGCCGAATTTATGCTTGTTATTAGATTTCCGCAGGGGCGGATATTATCCGCCCGAAAATATATTGCAGTAAGATTGATAAAAGGCTTGGGAATATCGAATTCCCAAGCCTTTTGGCGTTTTCCGTCTTTTGCTCAGGGGCGGGACTGTTGTACAGCTCCCACTCGCAAAACACGAAATTCTGTTCCTTTTTCAAAAGCCTTATTATTTTAACCGTTTATATCCTGCATTGAAAACGGCGTGTTGCCGCCGATAAGCCCCAATCCGCTCGGTCCCGTTTTGGTGTTCAGTCCGCTGTAAAAGAGGTAATATTTGCCGTCCGCAAACAGCAGCGAGGAGCGGTAAAGCCCCATATTATCCCAGGCGCCCGTGCCCTTTAGCGGAGCAAAAAGCAGGGTTGCCTTCGTGTAATTCACGTTATCGGGCGAATAGGAATAATAAAGCGACATATGCACCCTGTCATTTTCCTTCGGGTAGTGGGCTGAAATGCTCATTTCATATCCCTTTGCCGTGCGGATAACGTCAAGATGCCAGTGTGCCAAATCCCTGTCGTCGTATTCAACCTTGATTTTGCGGATTTCGCTCCAGCTCTTGCCGTCCGCGCTCTCTCGGTAATCAATTGAATAGCCGGTGTTCTGGTTGATTGCCCACATTTTGTAAAGCCCGTCCTCATAAATAATTGCGGGGCTCAGGAAATCGTAAACGTACATTTCGCCCGTGAGCATAACCTCTTTTGACGACCAGTGAACGCCGTCCGAGGTCGTCTTGCGAATAAGCCGAACCTCCTTTTCGGGCTTGTAATAAAAGCGCCACCAGCATTCAAGCTCCCCCGTGTCCGTGTTATAAACGAGCTCGGTGTCCGAATTATAAACGCTGCCGTGCTCGTAATCGGAGGGTTTCGGCTCAAGCGGATTTGAAAAGCCGCTCGGCTCCTCCCACTTTTTCAAATCGTTGCTTGCAAGAATGTGGGGGTTCTCCCATTGGTCGTCGTTATTTTTATAAGGCGTAAAGGCGCACCAGTATTTGTATCCGTTCCAGCCGTCTGCAAAGTATTGCACGGAGGGGTGATAGTTGTAAATATCGCCGTAGGCGTTCGTTGCCGAAAGCGGCCTTTTTGCGTGGGTGTTTGTCGGCGTAACGCTGACTGCGCAGCTTGCCGTCTGCCCGTTAAGGCTTGCGGTGATTATTGCAAGCCCCGCGCCCTTCGCGCTGATTTTGCCGCCGCTTACGGCTGCAACCTCGCCGTTGCTCGTGCTCCATTTAACCTCGCCGTCCGCGTTCTCAAGCGCGTCTGCAAGATTTGCAGAGCCGCCCTTTCGCAGCTCAAGGCCTGCAGTGTTGAAGCTGATGCCGTCCTCGGGCGGAAGCACGCAAATGCGTATTGTTTTTGAAACTCTTTCGCACGAAGCCGTAATGTATGCAACGCCCGCATTTTTTGCGGTTATTACGCCGCCGTCAGCCTCAGCAACGTCGGGGTTTGAGCTGTTCCATTTAATGGCTTCGTTCGCGTTCATCGGTATCGTTTCGGTGGTGAGCTCAAGCGTTTTGCCAACGGTTATCGTTTCGCTCTCGCTGCCAATTTCAAGCTCTGCAACGCTTATTTGAGCTTCGGTTAACTCGGCATTGTCTATTGCGGAATGCTTAATATATCCGGTTTTTATTTTGCCGTTTTCGGTATATTCAATTTCGCACCAGCTTTCGCTCATAGCGGAAATCTGCACCTGCCCGGAAACGCTGCCCTTAGAAGGGCTTATGCCGAGAGGGGAGGCCTTCACTGAAACTTTTTCCACATTGGCAGTCAGCGGAGCTTCTATCGGGTTCTTCTGTGAAAAGCCGTCCGCAACGGCAACGTTAACCCAGCAGAGTGCAAGCGCCGCAAGGATAACGGCAACCGATGCAAATATTATCTTTTTCGGATTTTTGCGTTTTTCTTTCATATCGTTTTCCTGTCAGAATTTTGCCTGCAGCGCAAGGTCGTCAAGCTGCCATTTGCCGTTTGCAAGGGTGTATGTGATTATTGCATAGCCCGTTCCGTTTCTGCTCTCGCCTTCTGCGGAGTAGCCTGAATTGTTTAATTTGTAGGTGTAATCAAAGGTTAAATCAAGCGTAACGCGCGGCTCGTCAAGCGCGTTGAGGCCCGTGCCTTCAGCCTTCTGCACGGCGCTGATATCGCTGATTTCGAAATCCGAAACGCTGATGTAATCCACGCCTGCGTAAAGCTCCTCCTCAAGGCTCTTTGCCAGCTCCTCAAAGCCGTTTGCGGTAAAGCGCTCAGTCATAGGAAGCACGGAGGAGTCAACAGAGTTTTCGGCAGCGGCGTTAATAAGCGACGTCAGGTTGTTTTTTGCCGCGGATATTAGCTGCTGCAGCCCGTCCTCGCCAAGGGTCAGATTAATATAAATATCAGAATTATGCTTGCTGATTTCAACGCTCTGCTCGCAGGGCTCGCAATAGGAGTTTTCCGCAGTGATTGTGTATGTGCCCGCAAGCATCGGCGAAATGCCGTATTCAAAATAGGTGAAGCTGTCACCGCTTGGTGAGATCGCGGTTTTAACCTCACAAAGCTCCTCGTTAATTGCCTCTCCGTTAATGTAAACGGTCGTCTGCCTCGGCGCATAAATGCTTGCGTGGCAGATGATATCAAAAGAAATAACCGCTGCGTATTCGTCATATTTCCAGAAGCCGTTGCTGATTTGCAGCATCGGAAAAATATATACTCCCGTTTCGCCCTCGGCGTTCGTAAAGGTTACAAGCATATTTTGGGTGTCCTCAACGGGCGCGCCGTATTTCTGCACGGCAAAGGAGGTGATTTCCTTATCGGAAATGCTTATAAGCTGCGGGTTTGCCTCGCAGGCGGCAATGAATTCCTCCCTTGTGAAGCTTGCAAGACTTCTGCCCTCGGATTTATCATAAATTGCGCCGTAATCCTTTGCAATAACCGCTTCAATATATTGGCGGGCATAGCGCTCCGGATTGTATTTTGCAAAGGCAAAGGGCGCTGCAAGAATAAGCGCGGCGCAGATAATTGCCCCAAGCAGGGAATAAACGCAGATGTTAACGATTAGCTGGCGCTTTTTGCGCTCAGCCCTTTTCTCCTCAAGCCTTTTGGGAGAGGGAATATCGTCAGCCGATTTTTCCTGCTTAAACATATCAAAATCAAATTCGTTTTTGTTTTCCATAATTCCTCGTCGTACAAAAAAGCTCTTTGTCATTTAAATCGTACGATTATGAAAATATCATAATTGTTTATTAAAGTCAATAAACTAAATATGAATACGGAAAAAATATGGATAATGAGCATTTTTGGCAGAAAAAGCGGCAGATTTTTCCTGTTAAAAATGCAATTACAAATTGCATAAAAATTTTTACAAAAAAATTACAAAAATATCTGTTTTGCTTATTGATATTACAATTTGGTAAATGTATAATAGCATATAGTTATCTTAATTCTTTTAGGGCAGGATGAAAATATTGGAGATTTTATGCGAAAATTGCCGCTGGCTTGCATATGATGAGGACAGCGAAGAGGAGTTTTGCAATCTGCAGCTTGACGAGGATGAGTATATCCGCCTTCTTTCGGAGAATACGTCAAAGGGCTGCAGGTATTTTTGTCCTGATAACGGGGAATATGAGATTGTTCGGAGGCAGAATTAATGTTCAAAAGCATTGAAAACAGAAGCAGTTTAACCAAAGCAGCCGTTCTTTTTGTGCTGCTTTGCGTTATTGTTTCTTTTTTTGCTTTGAAATACAGTGATAATACTCAGCTTGCCAACGCAGAAGCCGATGATTCAAGAATCGTGCTCGGGCTTGAGCAGGTCTACAGCTTCCCGCTTGATGAGGATGAGGAAAAAAGCTTTAAAAGCTATAATCCGGAAATTGTGAGGGTTGACCGCAACGGAGAGCTCACCGCGGTTTCAAAGGGCGAAGCCGTAATTAAGGCGTGCGGCAAAAGATATAAGGTTTCGGTTGAGGATGCGCCGACTGCGATTTCATTAGCTGACGATTATTTTTCGCTCGGTACGGGCGAGGTTTCAAGCCTCAGCCTTAACGTTGAGGGCAGCGGCTGCAACGTGGGCTACACCTATGAGTGCTCCGATGGCGGCATTGCAAGCATTGAGCCCAACGGAAGAATTGAGGGCTTAACCGCAGGCACGGGCACCGTGACCGTAACGAGCTATAACGGGCTCACGGCAACCTGCTCGCTTAAGGTCGGCTTCGAGCCTGAAAGCGTCGTATTTGAGGCGGAAAGCGTAAGCCTTTATCTCGGCAAGCGGGATACCGTTGCGCCGACTGTTATGAACGGCATTTCAAGAGAGCTTAAGCTTACAAGCGATAATGAGGACGTCATTAAAGCGGACGGCAGGCAGTTCGTTGCCGTTGCAGAGGGCACGGCAACCATCACGGCGGAAACCTATAACGGCAAAACCGCAAGCTGCGCTGTAACCGTTTATGATTTCCCGTTTTATATCAGACCCGATTTGGACCCGAATAAGCCGATGATTGCGCTTTCGTTTGACGACGGACCCAATGCGGAAACCACAAATCAGATTCTTGACACGCTGGAGCAGTATAACGGCTCGGCAACCTTCTTTATGGTTGGTCAGCGCCTTGGCTACAGCGGCAATGCAAACTGCGCAAAGCGAATGGTTGAGCTTGGCTGTCAGCTCGGAAATCATACATATTATCACAATCATTACGGTGAGGATGTAACGGCTGACGATATCAGGTGGGGCATTGACGCGGTTAAGGAGGCAACGGGCTATGAGCCGACTGCCTTCAGACCTACGGGCGGCTATATTACGGATACGATTAAGGAAAACGCAAACGCCCCGATTTTCATCTGGAGCGTCGATACAAACGATTGGGTTAAGAAATACAGGGATGCAACCCTGCTCTATAATTACGTGCTCTATGCCGCGGACGACGGCGATATAGTCCTGATGCACGATATTTATTCCTCGTCCGCTCAGGCGGTTGAATGGTTCGTGCCGGAGCTCGTTAAAAGGGGTTATCAAGTTGTTAATATTGCAGAGCTTGCTTATTATAAGGGCGTTTCACTTGAAAACGGCGAGGTTTATTATTCCTTTAATTAATTAAAAGAGAGGTTTTTATTATGGTAGAGATTAAAGCATATAAGGTTAATAAGGCTGAAATTGAAAACAGGGTTAAGCCCGGCACTCAGCTTAAGCTGCAGAATCAGGTTAAGTATAATGTTAATTATATGGATGCGGAGAATAAATGCGTCGGCATCCTTGATTTCAGAATTACTGATGCTGATTTAAACCCCTTTGAGGTTAAAATTGAAATGGTTGCCGAGTTTACCTTCGGCGCAGAGGATGAAAAGCCGGATATCCACACTCAGTCCTTTGATCAGCTTTTCCCGTATCTCAGAATGATTATCAGCAATTTAACCTCTATGACGGGCGTTCCCGCGCTGATGATTCCGATTATGAAGCTCAATAAGGAAACGGTTTCCGTTAATAAACCCACCGATAAGGAAACCAGTATCCTTAACTAAAATATTTGTTGACTTGAAATGAATAATATTATATAATTAGGCAAGGGAACAGAAGCTCTCCGAGTTTCTGTTCCTGTTTTTTTCTGCTAAAAAGCAAAATCCTTTTGGGCACCGCTCGGCGGTAGTCGCCCATAAATTCTTTAAATATATTCATTAACGGAGGAAATTAGAATGGTAAAAGCAATAGTCGGAGCTAACTGGGGCGACGAAGGCAAAGGCAAAATCACCGATATGTTTGCACAGCAGGCGGATATCGTTATTCGCTTTCAGGGCGGTGCAAATGCGGGCCACACAATTATTAACGAGCACGGCAGGTTCGCGCTTCATCTTATGCCCAGCGGCGTCTGCAGCGAAAACACCGTTTGCATCATCGGCAACGGCGTTGCGCTTGATATAAATAAGTTCATCAATGAGCTTGAGGACGTTAAAAAAGCAGGCCTCAATCCGCAGCTCCTCGTTTCCGAGCGCTGCCAGATTTTAATGCCTTATCATATTAAGCTTGATGAGTATGAGGAGGAGCGCCTCGGCAAGGCTGCCTTCGGCTCAACTAAAAGCGGTATTGCTCCGTTCTTCTCGGATAAGTATGCAAAAATCGGCATTCAGGTTAATGAGCTTTTTGATGATGAAACCCTGCGCGCTAAGCTTAAGAATATCTGCACGCTTAAGAATTTAACTCTTAAATACGTTTATAATAAGCCCCTCCTTGATGAGGATGAGCTTTTTGCAATCTGCGTTGATTACAGGGAAAAGATTGCCCCCTATGTTTGCGATACTCACACTTATATCCAGAACGCTCTGCGCGAGGGCAAGGAAATTCTCCTTGAGGGTCAGCTCGGCACTCTTAAGGATCCCGATTTCGGTATTTACCCGATGGTAACCTCCTCCTCAACTCTTGCAGGCTACGGCTGCGTGGGCGCAGGCATCCCCGCAAATCAGCTTAAGGATATCATCGTTGTAACGAAGGCTTATTCCAGCGCAGTGGGCGCGGGCGAATTCGTTTCCGAAATCCTTGATGAGGAGGAGGCGCAGGAGCTTCGCATCCACGGCGGCGATAAGGGCGAGTTCGGCGCCACCACGGGCAGACCGAGGCGCGTTGGCTGGTTTGACTGCGTTGCGACCCGCTATGGCGTTGAATGCCAGGGCGCAACTCAGGTTGTTATGACGGCGCTCGATTGCCTTTCATATCTTGAGGAAATCAAGGTTTGCACCGGCTATGAGGTGGACGGCAAGGTTATTGATTATTTCCCGACTACGCCCACTCTTAAGAGGTGTAAGCCTGTCCTTAAAACTATGAAGGGCTGGCATTGCGATATCAGGGGCATCAGAAATTACGACGAGCTTCCGCAGGAAACCCGCGATTATGTTGAGTTTATCGAGCAACAAATCGGCTTCCCGATAACTATGGTTTCAAACGGACCCGAGCGCGAGGCAATTATTTACAGAAACAAATAAGCCGTTCTTTCCGGGTAATAGGAGGATTTATTCTAAAATTTATTTTGTGGTGATTTTATGAAACAAACCTTATCAATTATTTTAACGCTTGTTCTGGCGATTACGGCGCTGACGGCTCTGCCGTTTTCGGCGCAGGCGGCAAACATTGTCCGCACTGAAATCGACGCTCCCGACTATATTAACCCGGGCGACGATGTGACTGTAAACTATTTCGTTACGTATGACAGTGTACCTACAAGCGACGATTGGAGCAATTTGATGTTCCTTAATTCGTTGACGTCCGGAGGTGTGCCTTATCAGGACTATTACGTTTCGGGAAACACCTTCGTATATTCAATGACAATACCTGTAAGCGCAGAACAGGCGCCCGGCGAAGTAACTTTCAAAATCAGTTACTTAACCAGCGCAAATATTATTAATACGAAAAGCGCCACGGCTGCTAATTTCACCAAGATTTCAAAGTGGGCTGACCTTAAAAACGCGCTAAAAAACGACGGTAATTACAAGCTTACCGCCGATGTTGCGCCTACCGACGCGTATTGGGACGATGCGCTCTCCGTACCGAGCGGCACGAGCGTTGTGCTTGACCTTAACGGTCATATTGTTGACCGCGGTTACAGGGAAGATTCTACGCAGCTCTGGGACGGTAGCGTTATAAAAACAAGCGGTAACCTGACTGTTATTGACAGCAACCCAAAGGCAACCCACGAAACTCCCGTTACCTACACGGACCCGATTACGGGAAGAGAGCTGACGGTAAACGGCGGCATTTTAACGGGCGGTCATCCCGACCAGTACGGCGGAGGCGTTCAGGTACAGGGCGGCACGTTCGATATGAAAGGCGGCAGCATTGTAAATAACATTGCAGGCAAAAACGCTTTCGGCGCGGTTGCAGGACTCGGCGGCGGCGTATATATTCAGTCGGGTAATTTCAATATGTCAGGCGGCGCTATCGTCGGCAACAAGGCTTCAAACAAGAACACTATGGCACCCGATACCCCGCTCGGCGCGGGCGGCGCGGTATATATCGCAAACGGCACGTTCAGTTTTACGGGCGGCTTAATCCGCGGTAACGTTGCAGGCGAAGCGGGCGGCGGAATATATGTAGATATGAACGGCACCTTCGCTATGACGGTCGGCACTTTAGTCGGCAACTATGCGCCAGGAAACGATAACGTTTACAAGGAAGACGGCGGCAGCGCACCGTACTTCTCTGCCTTAGTTTTGTACTCTAATGATGAGAACGAATACTATGTGCGACAACACGTTGTTCAAGGCAGTACCACACCGATTGCTACGGATATTTTCGCCCGCGAAGGATATGATTTCGTCGGTTGGAGCGAATATGATGACGGCAGCGGACTGACTTTTGCAGACGGAGCGGATATAACATACAGTCCTGCTTTGCTCGGTGGCAGCAAGTTGTATGCACAGTGGCAGGCATATACCTTCGTTGACAAGGTAGACCCAACCTGCACCGAAAAGGGCACGAAGGCGCACTACAAGGGCGTGGACGGCACACTTTATCTCAAGGACGGCGAAACATACACAAAGGTTACGGACGCAACTGCGCTTGATATCCCCGCCGGTCACGATTACGGCACGCCGACCTATTCCTGGAATCTTGAAAACGGCGTTTGGAAATGCACGGCAGAAAGAGTCTGCTCAAGAAACGCAGACCATAAAGAAACCGAAACGGTAGAAGGCGTAGGCGCTGAAAAGACTCCCGCAACCTGCACCGTAAACGGCACTACGACCTACACCGCAACCTTCACCAACGCGGCGTTCGCGCAGCAGACGAAGGACGTTGACGACATTCCCGCGCTCACTCACGACTGGCGTTATACAATCGTATGGGCAATGAATTATGACGAATATACCGGCAAAACCACATATTACGGAGCTACTGCATTCTATGTCTGCAACAGAGTTAATAACCATGTTGAGCATATTGAAATGCAATTATCCACGGATGTTCAGCCTGCAACCTGCACCGAAAACGGTAAAACGACCTATACGGCTTACATTTCCGCAGCAGACAGCCTGGACGGTCAGGAGCATACAGAAACTCAGGTGGTTAACGAGCCGTTTGCATTAGGCCACTCTTGGGGTGATCCCACCTACACCTGGTCGCAGGAAAACGGCGTTTGGAGCTGCACGGCAGAGCGGGTATGCGCCAATGACGCAAGTCATATTGAAACCGAAACTGTTGCAGGCACGGGCGCGGAAAAAGAAGGCGCAACCTGCACGGAAAACGGCACCACCACCTACACGGCAACGTTTGCAAACGCAGTCTTTGAGCAGCAGGCAAAGGATGTTGACGATATCCCCGCGCTCGGTCATACTATGACTCACCACGAAAAAGTGGCTGCCACAACTACGGCGCCGGGCGTTATTGAGTATTGGACTTGCGACGAATGCGGCGGTATGTTCAGCGATGAAAACGGCGAAAACGAAATCACCGATGAAAGCGAGCTCGTTATTCCCGCAATTATTGAATATAACGTTTCCGGCAACGGCAGGTTTGAATGGACAAAGGGCAGCAGCGAAAGCATAGTTATCACCGTTAAGCGCAGCTATGATGATGCCGCCTGCTTTGACCATTATGTTAAAACCCTTATTGACGGCAAGGAGGTTGCCGTTAAGGCGGAAAGGGGCAGCACGGTTGTTACGATTTCCGCCGCAGCGCTTGAAAAGCTCGGCACGGGCAAACACACCGTAAGCGTCGTTTTTGATGACGGGCAGGCAGACAGCAGCCTCACGGTATCAACCGCACAGGCTTCGGCAACGGCAACCGCCGCTCCCGCGCAGGATAAGGCGCTTAAAAGCCCGAACACCGGCAACGGCAGCATAGCCGTATATTTCGGCTTCGCCGCGCTGCTGCTTATTGCAATCCTTGCAACCAAAAAGCACGGGGCAAAAACGGATAGATAAACGCAAAAAGGCTTGGATTTTCCAAGCCTTTTTAAATTTAATATTGAAAACATAAGCGTAATTGCTTATAATATATACCATATTTATTAGGAGGCTTTGCGGATGGAAAAGATTTTGGTGCTGGATTTCGGCGGCCAGTATAATCAGCTTATTGCGCGCCGCGTGCGTGATAATAACGTTTTTGCGGAAATTCTGCCTTACACTGCTTCGCTTGATGAAATCAGGGCGGGGGA
>CAJOJV010000042.1 GCA_905234995.1 uncultured Eubacterium sp.
GACCTGCTCGGCGGATGGCTGCTCTCTGCCTCCAAGCAGTGAGGGAGGTTCCGATCACGTCGCCACACTGACCATCGCGGCACCGACGCTGACCACCTATGGCGGCACGGGCAACGCGACGTCAACCCTGACCGGGCTGGCAGACTTCAACACCGCCACCGGCAAGACGATTGCCGCGACTGACATCAAGTATGTCGGCAGAGACGGTACGACCTATGAGGAAAGCACGACTGCTCCAACAAATGCGGGCAAGTATACCGCAAAGATCACGGTTGAGGCAAAGACAGCTTCCGTGGATTATGAGATCGCAAAGGCTGATCCCATCGCACCGACCGGTCTGACCGCCACCTATGGGCAGACATTGGCAAATGTGACACTTCCTACAGGTTGGACATGGGCTGACAGCACGCAGAGCGTGGGCAACGTTGGTACAAAGACCTTTAAGGCAAACTTTACGCCTGCAGATACAACTAACTACAATACAGTAGAGAACGTAGACGTTACCGTTAAAGTAAATCCTGCGGATATTACTCCGACTGTTACACTTGAAGGCTGGACCTACGGTGACGAGGCTAATACGCCTTCCGTAACAGGTAACGCAGGCAATGGCGATATAGCATATACATACGCACAGAAGGGCAGCGATAGTTTCAGCGCTACCGTTCCGACGAATGCGGGCAATTACACAGTCAAAGCAACTATTGCAGCTACTGCTAACTACAACGGTGGCACTGCAACAGCGGACTTTACAATTGCCAGGGATAATATTACTCCTACCGTTTCAATCGACGGATGGACTTACAATCAGACTGCTAAAACTCCGTCCGTTTCCGGCAACAGCGGTAACGGCGCAGTAACCTATACTTACGCTACGAAGGGCAGCGATAGTTTCAGCGCTACCGTTCCGACTAACGCAGGTAATTACACCGTTAAGGCTACAATCGCTGCAACGACGAACTACAACGGTGCAACTGCAACGGCTGACTTCACTATTACAAAGGCAGACCCGACCTACACCGTTCCTACAGGTCTTTATGCAACCTACGGCGATACACTCGCTGACGTTACGCTTCCTGAAGGCTGGGCTTGGGTTGACAATACAACAAGTGTTGGCGATGCAGGAAAGAAAACCTTTAAGGCAAACTTTACGCCTGCTGATACAGACAACTACAATACAGTAGAGAATGTAGACGTTACCGTTAAAGTAAATCCTGCAGAGTCAGTTCCTGCAATTGTTGAAGCAAATGAGATTATCTTTAACGGCGAGGAGCAGGAACTCATCACCGTTACTGGAGAAGCGGTCGGCGGCGAAATGCAGTATGCTCTCGGCGAGGATGCTGAAAATGCACCTGAGGAAGGCTGGAATACCGAAATTCCTACAGGCGTTGAGGCAGGCACCTACTATGTATGGTACAAGGTAGCCGGTGATGAAAATCACAACGATAGTGAGCCTGCTTGCGTTGAGGCAACAATCCTTAAAACAGGCTGGCATCACATTGACGGCGATTGGTATTACTACAACGAGGACGGCTCAATGGCAACCGGATGGATTATTTCTCCGGGCTCAGGCAAATGGTTCTATCTTAATGAAGACGGCGTTATGCAAACAGGCTGGGTTAAGGTTAACGGCAACTGGTATTACCTGAAAGACTGGGGCGCAATGGCAACAGGCTGGGTTCACGACGGCGGCCAGTGGTATTATCTTAAGCCCAACGGCGCAATGGTAACGGGCTGGCAGTACATTAACGGCGCTTGGTATTTCTTTGCAGCAAGCGGCAGAATGTGCACAGGCTGGGTACACGACGGCGGCAAGTGGTACTATATGAACGTTAACGGCGATATGAGAACCGCAGACCTCACCTATAAGGGCAAGGTTTATCATTTCAATAGCTCTGGCGCTTGCCTGAATCCTTAATTATCGCAAAATTACGCTGATGTAATTTTGCGAAGAGGAGAAACAAACGAAGCGGTCTTTAAGCAATTAACAAGAATTGCGACTTGACCGTGGAGTTTGTTTGGACGTGGCGTATGCCTTAACCCGTAAATTTATTATTCATATTTCTTTGACATTTTGAAATATACAAGGACTGCCCCGCCAGGGGTGTGCAATTTGGGAATTTGATAGATTTTGAAATGATCTTTCCCGCTACAACTACTTCAAAACAGGGCTTAAGGCGTCAGCCTTAAGTCCTGTTTGTTCATTGTTCTAACAAAAAATAGCAATTTCAAAATTGCCCTGCACCTCAAAAGTTCAGATTTTTGTGTAAGACAAGGCAAAAAGCGCAGGAATACTCAACGTCTTCCGAGCATTTTTAACGCAGTATTACGCAAAAAGATGTTTTTTGAGGCTATTAAATTCCCAAGTCGCACACCCTATATGCGGGGCGGTTTTCGTTATTAAAAAGAAAAGACAGCTTCTCTGTTGCCTTTGGTGCGGAAGATGTTTCGTTTGCGACCGCTGCCTGAGGCAGATGACGGTGTAAAAATCTTTATAATATTTATAAACGAAGGAATTAAAAAAATGAGGCACGGATTTCTCCGTGCCTTTGGCTTTAGTATCTTTTATGTATTTCTGCAGTGATCGGGAACTATAAAGCGTTTTTTAAGTCTTACTTATTCCCCTGTTCAACCTTTTTAATGTCGTTTTGCGAGGCTTCCTTGAGCGCGTATGTATCAAAATATGCACCTTCGGGAAGCTTTATTTCAATCGTGGTTATGGTACTGAGGGTTGCGTTTGCCTTTTCAAAGCAAACGTCAAAAACGTGACCGCCCTTCGTTCTGTCCTTTGAAACGAAATGCAAATGCCAACCCGCTGCATTAATACCATCCATATAATCGGGGAAATATAAGCACACGAGCGAGCCCTCAATGTTTTCAAAACAAAAGTCCTGCTGATTGTTTTCAAGCAGGCTTTTGAGCTCAACGTGGTGCGACGTTCTGCCTGTTTCGGAACGAGCCATAACCTTTGTAAAATTGGCGTCAATTCTGACAACGTGCATACTGTTAAGCTCAAATCGCTCGTCAATCTTATTGTTCAGAACGGTTTTGATTTCCTCAATGCCGTTTGTTTTCTCAAACTCAAATACTTCGTCGTCCTGCATAAACGATACGGCACAAAACGGAACGCCCTTGTCCGCAGGCGCCTCATAAACAGTGCCGTCCGCAGTTGCCTGATAGCATTTTCCGTCAAGCACAATCATTTCGCCGTCAACGCCCTCAAAGGTGCCGAGTCCGATATCGCCGTGCTTCAGCAGCTCTTCAACAGTGATAACCGATTTTGTGTATCCAAGTGCTAAAGATTGCAGGGTTGCAACCTGATACATTTTTAGATTAGTAGACATAACTTTTCCCTCTAAAAAATCCGACAACTTAGCGTTATTTCTTATTCATATAGCGCAGAAGGCGCTCCTTATAATCGGGTGCGGTGTCAAACGCAGCGTGACCGTAACCGTGGTACAGATAGCTTTCAAAATCCGCCTTACCCGAAAACAAACATTCAAATTCCGAAGCTGCATCCGGCAAAACCATATCGTCAGCCGAGCCAAGCAATAAAACGGGGCTTTTAATATTGCAGAGTTCATCTGTTATATCAAAATTTGCCGTTCCTTCGGCAATAGTGATAAAGCGTTTAAACTCATCGTCAGTGATGCTTTCGCCCGTATTTTTCAGTACCTCTTTATACTTTTCAAAAAGAGCCTCGGGATAAAGTGCTCTGCCCATTTCAAGGCTGAGGTTAAGTCCGTCCCTTTTCTTTGCAAGCGCAGTCCATTTTGAAACGGCGCTATACTGTTCCTCAGTAATACGCGCAGAGGAGGAACCGAGCATCAGTTTTTTTACAAGCTCGGGATAGCGGGCTGCAATCGTCAATGCAATCATTCCGCCCTGCGACGCGCCGAAGAGATAAACATCTTTAAGCCCGAGCGCGTGGAAAGCATTAGCTGTATCCTCTGCCATATCGTAAACGGAATAAGATGGCGGTAACTCGTTCCTGCGGTCAAACACGTAAACGGTGTACTCATCTGCGATAACCGCATAAGCCTCTGCAATCATATCAGCAGCACCCATAACGCTCTGAACGCTCAGCCCCGGAAGAATAACGAAATCCTCTTCGCCCTTACCGAAGGTAATATAATTCATCGTGAAATGATCGGTGCGAACAGTTCTTATCGGAATACCCATTTAACTTAACCTATTTTCTTAGTCATAGTCAGAACATTCTGACCGTCTGCGTATTCATATGTGACGGTATCCATATTCTTCTTTGTCAGGAATATGCCGAGACCGCCGACCTCTCTTTCATCAGCGGAAAGCATTATATCGGGGTCCGCCTTTTCAAGCGGATTATACGGCACGCCGCTGTCCTTAAACGTGATTGTGATTTCGCCGCCGTTATTATCAACGGAAATTTCCGCCTTGCCCGTGCCCTCGCCGTAAGCGTAATTGGCAATATTGACATAGATTTCCTCAACGGCTAAATCAATCTGCATCTGCGCTTTCATCGGGCAATCGTTTGCCTCTAAAAAGCCGTCAATAAACTCATTCACGGCTGAGAGATTTTCGGTTGTTGCATCAACTGTAAGCGTTTTCACGGCACTCTCTCCTTTTAATTCAAGGCACATCATTGTTAAATCGTCAAACTGCGGCGCGTCGCCCACGAAGGCGTTAACCGCCTCGTTAATTCCGTCAAGAATTTGCAAGGGAGCTTTTTCCTTGTGCTGATTAAGCGCGTTTATCATACCCTCAAGGGTGAACATTTTTTCGTTCTTATCCGTTGCCTCCGGCAGGCCGTCCGTATAAAGAAACAGCTTGTCGCCCTTATTCAGCTGAATTTCAAAATCCTTATATTTTATTCCGCTCATTGCGCCGACAACAAGCCCGTGCTTGTTTTTGAGAATTTCAAACGAGCCGCCCTTGCGGTAAATTGCAGGGTCGTCATGCCCGGCGTTTGCGGCAATTATTTTGCCCGTTGATATTTCAAGAATACCAAGCCAAACCGTGACGAACATATCCGCCCGGTTATGCTCGCAGATATTATCGTTAACAAAGGTGAGTATCTCTGCAGGAGTGCCGCCCATATGCGTTCTGTCGCTGATAAGAATATTCGTTACCATCATAAACAGCGCCGCGGGAATACCCTTGCCCGAAACATCCGCCATAACCATAGCAAGATGGTCGTCATCAACAAGAAAGAAATTATAGAAATCGCCGCCGACCTCCTTTGCGGGAGTCATTGAAGCATAAACGTCAAAATCCTTCCTTGCAGGAAATGCAGGAAAAATATTAGGAACGGAGTTTTCCTGAATGATTTTTGCAATATTCAGCTCTGCGCCTATACGTTCCTTCTCCGCAGTAACTGAGGTCAGGTTGTCAATATAGTGCAGCATATCCTCCTCCATCTTATCAATGGAGTGGGCAAGCGTTGAAATCTCGTTAATTCTGCTGATGTCGCCAAGCCTTTCGCCCTGCTTATTTTCCTTTGCAAATCGGCTTGTTTCATCGGTAATTTTCCGCATAGGGTCAATAAAGCTCTTTCTGGTGTGCCTTGCATACGCAATAGAAACAAAAATTGCAAGAATTATTGCAGTAATAGCAACATTAACCAGATATTGCGCGCGTTGTTCCCTTATCTCGCTCATCGGTCTTTGAATGCACAGAATGCTGACAACCTCGCCCTGCGAATTTTTGACGGGCACTAAAGTAGTGATATGCGGCGGTGCGCCTTTCAAATCCTTAGTGCGGTAAATAGTTCCGTAAAGCGTTGTGCCATCATAAATTTCCTTATAAATCTCAGCATAAGATTCGTTAGTGGTCTCCTGCTGATAGCCTATCTCCCACGGGGTATAGGGCGTGTCCTTGCCAACCGAGTTGAACACGGAGGTAAAGCGCCCGTAATCCGATGTATCAACCTTAATAACGTAAACGAGAGAAACGTTCATTCGCTGGCAGAAAATATCAAGGCGTTCTTTTGTTTGCAGATAATCTTCTGACTGACCGCCCTCTGCAAGATAATCGTCAATACGGTCGCCGTTCACAAGCGCGGTAGCCGTGTAAGCCATGTTGGCGGTTGTTTCCTTATATTCTTTTTCAAAGGCATTTGTGAAGCCTTCATAACCTATAATGCTTACTATCAGGCTGAATATAATCAGCAGCAGCACAACTGCGCTGATGATATTAAACGCCAGATTTTTTTTCGAGAAATTAATTCTTTTCATAATTATTCAATCGTTAAAATATCTGAAAACCCTGTCATCTCAAAGATTTCCATAACATCGCTCTGAACGTTTGTAACCTTCATTGAGCCCTGCTGGTTCATAAGCTTTTGTGCCTTTAAGAGCACGCGAAGCCCTGCCGATGAGGTATAGCTCATATCCTTCAAATCAAGGATAAGCTCCGTAACGCCGTTTGTGTTTTCGTTTATGAAGCTTTCAAGCTCGGGTGCCGTAACGGTATCCACTCTGCCCGAAACCGAAATTGTGAGCCTACTGCCTTCTGAATTCTTTGATAATTGCATTTTGAATTCCTCCTTATTTTCTTAAAACATCAAAGCTTAACATTTTATTTTCATCAGCCTGTCTTATCATCTCAAGCTGTAAAAATGCGCCGTCAAACGCCGTGGCAATAAAATCAAACACAATATCAAGCGCCACAACTATTGCCACTGCCTCGCTCGGAATACCAAGCTGAGTAAAAATAACCGTATACGCTGCTATTGCTCCGCCGGGAACGGGCGGGGTTGCAATCGCAACAAAGCTGCAAATAAGTATTGCAATAACAAACCACAGCAGCGAAACGTTAATCTCATAATATTTCGCCATATAAATGGCGCAAACCATAAAGTTTATTGCCGTTGAGGGCATAAATACCACGCCGCCCGTAGGCTGCCCGAATTCAACGAAGCGCTGATTTATGCCGAGCTGCCTGTGCATACACTCGCTGCTTTCTCCGTTTGCGGCGATTGAGGAAGCCGTGCCGAAACCGATTAAAAAGGTTGGCAGCATTTTCTTTATCAAAAGCCCCGCGCTAACCTTCTCCCTGACTGAAACAACAAAAAGCATTATGCAAAACAGCAGCACTAAAACCGCCACGAAAGCCGCAATCGGCTTCCACATATTCAGGAATACCCCGATATTATCGCTCCATATCATATCAAGCAAAACGATGAATATAAACACGGGCAGAAGCTTGCAGATAATCCTTGCAATATAAACAATAATGCCGTTGCCCTCATTGATAATGCTTGAAATTGTTTTTGCCTTTCCGCCAAGCAGCACAAGCGCAACGCTGATAACGATTGCCATAAGCACAACCTGCATTGTGTTGCCGCTCGTTATCGGCTCAATAAGGTTTGAGGGAATTAAATCAAGCAGCATTTCTATGCCGACCTTGAGCGATATACTGCCCTCGCTTACCGCCGAAAAGCTTGTGAAAAGCATTGAAAAGATAATGCCCGCCGCCGTGGTAAACAGCAAAATAATCACAACGAAGCGCAAAATCAGCTTCCGCCCTATTTTGCCGAACACGGTGCTGTCCCCTATCCCGATAATTCCGCAGGCAACGGAAAGAAAAACAAGCGGTATCTCAATCGTTGCCATCAGCCCGAGAAAGGCGTTATAGAGCGGGTCCATTAGGCTGTTTTCTATAAAGGAAATTGATTCTGCGGGCAAAACGAGCCTCAGCAAGGAAACAAGAAAGGCAGCAACAATTGCAATCAGAAGCTTGAAAATCGGATTCATTTCCTTTTTTGAAAAGCGCATTGTAACAGAATTTACGCCCCTGTTAAAGGAATAGGACGGAGTGTAATCCGCATTTTGAATTAATGCGCTTGTCCAGTTGCCGAATTCCTCATCCCCCTCCTTTTCAAGGGGGTTAAACGGCTCGCCGTCATAAGTTATCGTAATATACGGCTTACCTAAAAAATTATTCTTTATGAATGTGAATTCAAAATCAGCGCCGTATTTGCCAATTAAATCAAGCAAAATTTCCTCAACTGAAATGCGGGCTGCAAGAATATTCTTTTTCGGCGCTTTAAGTTCCGTAAGAAAGCTCTGCACGTCCTCACTGACAAGGTCAACTGCTTCCGGAGTTAATTTATATGTGTTTTTTGTGGGAGTAAATCTCATAGTTTAATAATAAAGCTTGTCAGTCTTTGGTACGTTTTCAATAAGATAGTTTTTGCAAAAATCAACTACTTGGTCGCCAAAGCGCATAGCGTCACTGTGCCTTGACATCCATCTGAGCAGTCGTGCGTAGCAAATAGTTTCAACCATTCTTATTATGCCGTCAACCTTTTCCTGTTCTTCACCCTCAAAGTAGTACTTAACCGTGTATTTCCAGAAATCTTCGCACTGCTCGCGGGTAATGCCGAGGAAATTTGCGCTGTTTTCTTTGTCAACACAGCTGTATCCGACATAAGCCGCAAAGATTGCCGCAAATTCAAAAATAGGATGTCCCATAGAAAGCGTATCCATATCAATCAAAAGATTTTCGCCGTTTTGCTGCATAATGTTTTTAATATGAAAGTCGCCGTGAAGCATATTGTTCGTTTCGGGAATATCTTTGAACAGCTGAAGAAGTTTTGTTCCGATTTCCTCGGGGAGAACGTTAACGTCGTACTCAGCCCAAACCATAGCTTCCTTTTTCTTGCTCGGGAGCTCGCCGTCCTTAAGCATAGTTGAGTGAATCGCTTTAAGAATATCCACGCTCTGTTTTGCAAGCTCGTCAACGGGAACGCCATCTTTAATCAGTTTTCCGAAGGAGGCGGCGTTCAGAAGCTCAAACACGGAACCGTAAAGATTGCCCACCTGAACGACGTCGTAAGGGATTGCAGTCGGAATACCCATAACGAAGGCTTTTCTTGCGAGCTCGCGCTCATTATGTATCTCATCAAGAGAATCGGGATTTTTGTAAACCTTAACGATTGTATCGGGGTCTGTGCGATAAACGATACCGTTTGCGCCCTCGCCGATAACCTCGCAGCCCTCAATAGAGAGCTTGCGGTATGCCTTTGAAACGTCCATCATCTCGGTAAAACCGGTCATATCAAAGATTTCATAAACCTCTGAATTGCAGTTTATAATCTTTGTGTTTGCATTTGCTTTTTTAAGACGGAGAATAACACGCAGTCCTGCGCTTGAAATATATTCAAGCTCGCTTGCATCAAGAATAATTTCGCCGTCAAAATCTCCGATTTGCTGATTTATCTTTGCTTCAATTTCCGCTGCATTGGATGAGTCAATTCTTCCGGTTAGCTTAATAGTCATTATTTGCACTCCTTATTAAAAACGTGGTTTATGAGCTTTTCATATTCCTTATATGCAGGATAATCGGAAAGCTCGCTAATATATTTAAGTATCGTTGAATGATACCAATACTGCTCTTTCGGGTTCTTTTCATTAAAGCGGTCAAAAACCTCATCGCCGATTTTGTCATAATCCCTTGCAAGAGAGCGCATATTTGAAAGCTTATCGCCAAGCCATAACATTTTGGTTTCAATATCGCTGCTCTTAAGCACGGCAAGGCTTTCCTCCTTGCGTATCTTCCAAGTTTCGTTTGGAGGCAAATCGGGCCTTTTGTCCTCAGTTTCGTGGGCGACAAGCTTTGCAACCCTTTCACCGAAGTTTTCAAAAATATCCTGTGCCGTAACGGGAGTATCCTCCACCGTGTCGTGGAGCACTGCAGCGGCAAGCACCTCTAAATCGTTTGTCATCGTGCCGACTATAGTTGCATCCTCAAGAGGATGAAGGATATACACGCCGCCGTCTTTTCTTTTTTGACCTTCGTGCGCCTTCATTGCAAAGGCAACGGCTTTTTCAAAAATATTACTCATAATCTTATTCTCATTGATGTTATTTGTTTTTCTTAGGAAGCACGGAATACGGGAGCTTGCGCTCGTACCCGCCGTACTCCTTAAAATGAATGTTCTCTTCTCTCATAGCTTCGCAGAAAGCATCGTAAAATTTATGCTTGCCGTTCAACTCCATAAAGGTAAGATAGAATTTATCACGCAGTGAATTAACCTCAACCATTAAATGGCCGTCGGTTATGCTGTGCATTCGTTCTACGTAATTCTCCAAGCCGTACCACTCGTCCCGCCCGACGTAGCTTATCAGAAACGTGCCGAAAGGCGACTTTTTGTAAGGGCTGTGCGTGAGGGCGTACAGCCTTTTATTCAGGAGTCCGTTCTTTGTATCTATACCTTCCTTGGAAATCAGCGCATTTTTAAAGGTTTTTGCGCTGAATTCGGGCTGCATCTGAACGTACATAACGCTGCGCGTAACGGTGCTGAGATACTCAATATCCTTGCTTTCAAGCTCGCGCGGATAGAATACGGACATCAGGCGCACCAAATCGTGATAGGTTTCAGGGCAGCCGACGTCGCCACGGTAATTACAAATAATATTGCCCCTGATTGCCTTTGCAATTTTCGGAGACGTTACCTTGCAGACCGCGCGGAACATCAGCGCAGATAAAATCGAGTTCGGGCTGCCGTCATTACTGCGGGCGTATTTCATAAAGTCCTTGGCTTCAAGCTCAAGCTCGTAGTATTTTGTATCCTTAAACGGTGTTAAAAGAAGCTGCTTTGCATAATCCGCCGCAGGGATATAAACCGTGACCGTTTTAACCTTGCCGAGCGGCTCGTCATCAGAAAGCGAAGCAGCGTCGGGATATGCCGTTTCGCCGTCAACAAACGGAGTGTCTGCCGTTTTAATGTTGCCGATTTCCAGCGTTACGCCGAAGGCTTCTTTAACATAGTGCCAAAGCGTGCTTTTAATCCAGAACATTACGCCGCATCCACCGCAAAGCCCGTGGTGCATATTGAAATAAATGACGTTGCCCTCATATTCGATACTGCACAGGTGGTAATTAATATCAGCAGTGCCTAAGCGCGTGTGTTTGCCGCTTGCGGGCTTGACGGAAAGCGGCAGAGGATTATCCTGCAGTTCAATTTCGCCATTCGGCAGAATATTGATTTTTTTTGCGTAATACGGAAAACGTTTAAAGGCAGTCTGTGCCGCCGTTTTAAGCGCATTTACATTAACCGCTTGCTTCATCACAATTTTAATGCGGATATTATAGGTTATAAATTTGCCTGCCTCGTACAGCAAATAACTGTCAGGGTTTTGTTTCATAAAGCGACTCCTCTTTTTGATGTGTTTATTGTATCATAAATAAAAATATAGTCAAGACCTCCGGCTAAGCCGGAGGCTTGAGTAAGCCCTAGAAGGGCTTTTTACAGACAAACCCCTCAAGGGGCGCTGAAAAGTTTGCCGACCGCATTCTTTTTTCAGCTACCCCTAAAGGGGTTTTCTTTTATGCTTTCTTGTTCACGCTACCCGTAAACGGGTCTACAAACTCTTTTAATTCTATTTGGTCTGCTATCTTATCTTCGCTCAATTGATTCCTTATGTATTCCGCTATTTGCTTTTTGTTGCGTCCTACCGTATCTACATAATATCCTCTTGCCCAAAAATGTCTGTTCCCATACTTGTACTTTAAATTCGCATGTCTATCAAATATCATTAGACTACTTTTTCCTTTAAGATACCCCATTACTTGCGACACGCTATACTTTGGCGGTATGCTTATCAGCATATGCACATGGTCGGGACACAACTCTGCTTCTATTATTTCTATTCCCTTTTGCTTACACAATTGCCTTATTATTTTCCCTATATCTACTTTGATTTCTCCGTAGATTGCCATTCTCCTATACTTCGGCGCAAACACAACATGGTATTGACATCTCCACCTTGTATGGTCTAAACTATTTATGTCTTTTTCTTTCACGATTAAGACCTCCTTGATATGTAGTTTTTGGTCGGCAAACCTTTTCTACTATATCAAGGTGTTTTTATTTTGTCTACTTCTCCCCTCGCTAAAGCTTTTCCTTTTCCACCTGCATAGCAGGTGGTTGCCTTTGTTTAAACAAAACAAGCAAAAAGGGCTGTGTTTTCCACAGCCCTTTTGCCTTAATTATTCACCGAAGTGAACTAATGTGTAGTCGTAGCCTTCCTCAACTGCAAACTCGCGCTCGGCTATAAAGCCCTCATTAAGCGTGAAGGAAACCTTAAAGCCATCGCCCTCTGCCTCCTTGAGTTCGGTGTAGTACTTTGCAAACACGTCTGCTTCATCCGGCAGGAGCACCGCAACAACATTCATAATTGACTGATATGTAAGGTCGCTTCTCTCGCCGAACTCGCAGAATACGATGTCAACGGAATCCTTTGAGCCGTAATAAATCGCCCTGATTTTACCGCAGTTTACAACGCCGTTGATGTAATCCTCTGAGAGTGCATCGGTATATTCAAGCGCCTTTTCGTTGATATACATAGTGTCAAGCTCAGACATATTCCATTTTCCTGCGATATAAAGCTTATAAACAGACGCGCCTACAGCATCATCGGTTTCGGTAACGAAATACTTATTCTCAATTCCGAAAGCATCACAACCGCTGATATATCCGGTAACAAGATTTGAATCCATTCCGAGATAATCATTTACAGCAGTCATAAGATACATAAAGAATGAAACGCCGATATAATCATCGGAATCAGCCGGCTCGGTGTAAGTGAGGTAATCGCCGTCGAGCACAAATTCATAATTGCCCGAAACGCCTTCGTCGCCCTTTATGTTAAGGATAATGCTGTCGCCTGCAACCTTTTCCTCAAAGGTTGTATTCGGGAACATAGCCTTATATTCGTTATATTGCTCATCAGCCTTGAAGTTATCAAGAATAGCCTGC